>JAFGEH010000214.1 GCA_016931665.1 Candidatus Cloacimonadota bacterium
AGAGAACAGGTTGTTCATATTAAAATAGCCTGTTTCAGGATCGTAGCCGTAAAACCAGTTCAGATTACCTTCCGTCTGCTCATAGCAACCAGGCAATTCATCCATCTCCAGATGGAAGAAGGGTTCAAAAACATCATAATTATTCCATCCGGAGCAGGTATAAAGCATCTGCCTGTTCTGAGAGTAGCCTTCCAGATCAACCTGATTATTCACGGCGTAAGTGGTATCGCCGTCAGCAAAGTAGAATTCATAAACCTGATAGTTCACGGCATAGAAATCATTGAGGAATACCGGTGGGTGTACACCAATCGTATTGGCTGAATGAATTATATGGCTGCTGGCATTGATGACATCCAGTTTCAGGTCTGATAGATCCCTGATCGGCAGATTGGGGCAACGTTTTTCATAGCCTGCTGAGATCTGGCAGTTGGCATATCCCAGGTGGCGATTCCAGTCATAGCTGTGTATCTGGACAGAGAATTCCCGCCTGCCGAAGATTTCCCTGATCTTATTACAGAAAAGCTGGTATGCCCTGGTATAAGCATGATTGGTGTTACGGGAAGGATCGCTTAATGATTTAGTATTAGTATAACTACCCTGCTCGGTCCATTTAACTTCCCGACCGGCTCCGGCAATCTGCAGGAACATGGCATCCCATTGCCGGAAGCATTCCAGGGCAATTATCGGGGATATGTAATCGTCATTGGGATGAACATCCGTTATTATAACTGGATTGCTGGCTTCTGGATTGTAAACATACAGACCCCAGCCGTAATCAAAACTCCCCTGTTCGTCATCTTCCGGATAAACAGGTGTACCGTTATTATCATAATAAGAATAATTCAGTTGTTCCCGCAACAGATAATAGGTTCGGTTCGTATCAAGATCATGAAATTCTACAATTTCATAGGGGAACCCGCTGGAATTCAGCAGAAGTTCGGCCATCACATATTCTCCTGCCAGAAACTGCGTGACAATATCTTCCCAGGACTGCAGCTGATCAGTACCTGCCACTATGAAATCCCCGAAGCCAGTCATCTGCCGGTCGTAAGGGGCATAAAGATTGTAATTCGCCTGAGCTATCCCTTCACTGACATGGCTGATCCAGTTATCGTAGGAACAGTTATCTGCTGTGCCGATCAGAAAATCCGTAAATGATGCCGTTTCAACTACCAGGGCTGCTACCGGAAAAAATATAAATATCATGATAGAAATTAAAAGAAGAAATTTCATACTCCCCCCCCCCAATATCCTTGATAATTAAAGGACCCGGACTCAGGTTTTTAGTCAAATGAAATCTTACCGTTTCAGTAATTTAATGAACTAATGAATTAACAAAATAATTTATGATTTTATGATTGAATTAATTTGGCAGATAACCACATCATTCACTTAAAAAATAGATTGACAATTTATACTGACAGATTACTCGGTGACTGTGTACTCAGTAATAATAAGGTGAATTTTGTGGTGGATTTGGCTAAATTGAGGAGAGAAATTAATATTGACAATAAAAAAGGATGTAAGTTTTTGATGAGCCTTAAAAATATAAGCTGAATTAGTCTGATACAAAAGGAGAAGTGTATGAAGTCTAGCCAGTTCAAAACAGGCTTAGTCCTGATTTTGCTGGTTTCCAGCTTCATTCTGATCCCGGTTTCTGCCGGGGCAGCCCTCAATCAAACCGATTTCATTGTTGATAACCTGCAGGTGCACGATATCCCTTATGACGATGGCTCGGGTTTAATGTTGAGCTGGAAACCTTTACCCAAGGAAAGAAGGATCATAGAGTACCGCGTATATCGCGGTATCACGCCTGATTCGCTTTTCTATATCGGCCGCATAGATGTCAATGTCAAGACCGGAGTTCCCGGTGATGAAATGTATTTTTATGATATTGATTTCAATTATTTTATGGATACCCAGGCTCCGGCCAGGCTGAAGAGGGAAAAACAGCAGCCCAAGGAAAGTCCCTTATATCAGCGCTATCCCCGGGACGCCAGAATTACCGGCCCTCAGCTGAAGCATTATGATATACTGGGTGTTATATCTGAAAAAGATTACTACTATAAAAATCAGCGTTTCGATAAACACGCTGAAGATGACACAACTACCTATGCCGGGCTTAAAGTTCGCAATTTCAGTCAGATGGCTAAAAAGCTGATTACCGACCATGAATATTATTATACAGTTCTGGCTGTCAGTGAATCCCGCAAATACTATCCACACTGTGAACCGGTTATCGGTATTCCCCGCGAGAATGCCCCGGAAAAGACAAAAAATCTCTTCCCGGTATATGTACAAGATCTGAACAGGCTGCAATTTGAATGGTCACTTCCCACCTTTGCTGATGATATCTACTATCATAATATTTACATCCTTAATCGTCAGGACATTGAAACCTTCAATAATTATATTCGGGAATTACAGGAATTAGAGGTCAATGATATTGCCCGGAAAGCGGATTCGACTCTGACAGCGCTGACACCCCAATACTCTAATCCTGCTCAGTTGATCTACCGCCGATATTCCGGGTATCCCTATACTCCATCCAGAACTGTTTCAGTTGATGTAACCGATAACAGGATAATTGGACCCAAGGTTTACAAGAATCTGTTTACAGGCGAAGAGACTACCGTGGATGTTCCCTTTCAGACTGATCAATTTGAGGACTATTATTTTGTTTTCTCACTGTATGATGCCGCCCGTTATGAAACTTTCTCAGACCCGGTTCCAGCCGAAGTAATAACTTCAGACCAACTGCCGGAATTACCCGAGTTCGAAATTCAGGACCGCAAAGATGACAAGGGAGATTACAATATAGTCCGTTGGGGTAAGCCGGTTGTCTATCTTACCAATTCCAGTTACCTGAACGAGAAAAAAACACGGCTGCTGATTAATTATGAATACAACACCAATGAAAATTATAAGATACGCAGCATCTATTTCCGAGTTTTTGATGAGAATGGCAATGAGATCAAACTTATCAATGAATTTTACCAGGATCTTAAAATATCCGTCAAAATACCTGAAAATACTGTATTACTCAATTTTGAGATGACCTTCAAGTGCAGTAATCCTCTTCCGGAAGACTATGTCATCCGCCAGCAGTTATATCTGGATGAAATAACCAATTCACTGCTGCCCGATAAGGTATATCTGGGGAATGAAGACTTGAAGGCTAATGAATATTACATTTATAAAAGAAATTACACGGATGAGGAATTCAGGTTATCCAAAAAAGTTGCCGGCACTTACCGGGAACTCGATGATAACATCCGATATGAAAATGCCCATTTCAAACTGGTAAAGGAATTTGATGCAGATAAACAGCTCTATCTGGTTTCCCCTTCTTTTTCAGTCAAAATGGACTCCACTGGCGAAAATAGTATCGGTTCTTATCTTTACCGAGACCTCCAGGAAGACAGGTTGAAAAGTTACGAAAAAAGCCTGCTTGAGTATAAAACCAGTCTGGATACATTGATTACTGAAGAAGAAATTGCACAGGCCGAAAGTGCTGTGGAATACTATCAGAATCAGATAGATCAGATCAGTAACAACCCTATCCTGCAGCAGGCGGAAAGCTATGGATCGGATAGAGCCCGTATCAGGTATTTGGACAAGGTTCGTCATTATGCAAAGAACTCTTTTGAGTATAAAATAGTTAAGAGCAATGGCAAGGGATATTTCTCCGAATCAACGATCCATGTTCGTGAAAAACCCATTGCTCTTACTCCTGATAACGTCTACGTTGCTCATTTGAACGGCCTTGGTAAAGATCATTTCTTCCCGCGTTCCAACTGGTTCAAGATGCAGATGCTGCCGGCCCTGATCGCATCGCTGATCTTCGGGATATTAGTCTATGTGATGATCAAGAAAGCCAAACAGGGTCATGACCTTTATATCAGACCTATCGCCGGCATTCAGGAGATCGACAATGCCATCGGCCGGGCTACAGAAATGGGGAAACCCATTCTGTTCGTTCCCGGCTTATCCAGTATTGGTGATGTAGCAACCCTAGCCGGCCTGGCCATATTAAGCAGGGTAGCCAAGAAAGCAGCGGAATATGATACCCGGATCCTGGTCCCGGTAAGAGACTATATCGTCCTGCCGATCGCCCAGGAAATAGTTAAAGAAGCACACTATGAAGCAGGCCGGCCCGACAGCTATGACCGCAACAGCGTCTTCTTCATTACCGATGCCCAGTTTGCTTTCGTGGCGGGAGTAAATGGTATCATGATCAGGGAAAAAACAGCCACCAACTTCTATATGGGCATGTTCTGGGCTGAAGCGCTGTTAATGACGGAGACGGGAAGTTCAACCGGTGCCATTCAGATCTCCGGCACTGATGCCGTTACTCAGATACCGTTCTTTATTACCACCTGTGATTATACACTGATCGGGGAAGAGCTCTATGCTGCTTCCGCTTACCTGGCACGTGAACCCCTGCAGCTTGGCTCCCTGAAAGCTGTTGATTATTTCAAATTACTGATCTTAATATTCGTTATCTCGGGTACTCTTCTTTCAACCGTTCACCTTACCTTCCTCATCAATTCCTTCCCCGAGAAATAGGAGGCTGAATGAAAAGACAAATACCATTAATAATTGTTATCGGCCTGGGTTTTGTTTTCGTAGCACACACCTTCATCCCGGCTAAAATATCGGTTGATTTCTATGAATGGTGGCAAACCTGGTCCAAAGCAATTTCACCCTTTGCTGTTGTTCTCGGGGTCATGAGTCTGTTCATGGTCCACTCTACCAAGATTACCCGTAAAGTCTCCAACTGGCAATATAGTGCAGTTACTCTGGGATCTCTGGCAATAACTTCCCTGATCGGCTTTGTCTGGGGTACTCAGGAAGGCACACCTTTCATGTGGCTGTTCAAGAATATCCAGATGCCCATGGGCGCAACCATGTTCTCCCTGTTGGCCTTTCACATTGCCTCTGCCGCTTACAAGGCTTTCCGGGCCCGTTCTCTGGAAGCCACTGTTCTGCTGCTGGCTGCCTGTATCGTCATGCTGGGGCAGGTTCCGCTGGGTTCTCAGATTTCCAAATGGATTCCGGAAACCTCCCAGTGGATCCTCAATGTGCCCAACCTGGCGGCAAAAAGAGCGATTGCCCTCGGTGTTGGCTTGGGCATGACGGCTACTTCTCTGAAAATACTACTGGGAATTGAGCGTACCTACCTGGGTGGAGGTGACTAGAATGAGCGAGAAAATGAATTTCTTTGAGAGACTGCAAGCCCTGGATCGTCGCTGGATTTACCTGGTGGTTTTACTGGCTATCATGGTTCCCCTTGTCATTCCCTTCAATTCAAAAACCTATGTCACTGAACCAAGTGAAAATGTTTACAAAAAGATTGATTCCTTCACCGGCAGAACAGACCGGGCTATTCTGATGTGCTTCTCCCATGATGCATCAACCATGGCTGAATTATTCCCGATGGAAGTAGCTATCCTTCGTCACTGCTTCGAGCGGAAAATTCAGGTGCTGACCATCTGCTTCATGCCTCAGGCCAAACCACTGATGGATTATGCCATCAATACTGCCAAAGAAGACTACAACGTCCAATCCGGTATTGACTATCTGAACCTTGGATATAAGCCTTACGGGCTCTTCCTGCCTATTATGCTGGGCATGGGCGATGATATTGCCAAAGCGGTCGAGACCGATGATCAGGGTCGCAAAGTGGACAACCTGCCGATCATGAAGGAATTGAGTAATTACAACGAATTGAACCTGGTAATCGATTTTGCCGCTTCCGCTGCCGTTTACTCCTGGATTATATATGCCAGAGCCAGATTCGGTGCCAATGTGGCAGCCGGTATTACTGCAGTTATGGCTGCCGACAACTATCCTTATCTGCAGACCGGCCAGTTGACCGGTATGCTGAGCGGCTTGAAAGGAGCTGCTGAATATGAAAAAATGGTGGATGTTTTCGCCATGCATAAAGATGAATATGGCAATCCGGATCCCAGAGAATTCAGCAAGGAAGTGATCAAAAATACCTGGATCAAGATGTCCGATATCAAAGAACGCAGGTACAAAACTGCCCGTATCGGTATGAACGCTCAGACTGTGGCTCATATCATGATTATATTCTTTATCATCATCGGAAACATCGGATATTTCGTGACCAGAGCTAAAAAGAAAGTGACCGCGGAATAGGAGGGAAAAATGACATTTGAATTTATTAGCAATACAGTGGCAGCTTTTCTTACCCTGTGTATATTCTCGTTTTTATACAAGGACAATCCCTTCTATAAATTCGCTGAATCACTCTTTGTTGGTGTATCAATGGGCTATGCCATCCCACTTGTTTATGAAAATGCCTTTATACCTTTCGTATACCGGCCTATATTTGTGGAGCATAATTTTCTGATCATCATCCCTTCCATCATGGGTGCTCTTTATATTTTCCGCTTCACCAGAAATTTGAGCTGGTTATCACGTTACCCGATTGTCTTCGGAATGGCTATTGTAGGTATGGGAGTTCCCATGTCCATGCACGGCTCTGTGCTGGTTCAGATGCGCAGTGCCATGCTTCCGCTGGACAACCTTAATACTATCCTTATCTTTATCGGGACGGTAACCATTCTCATGTATTTCTTTTTCTCCAAGGAACATCGGGGGCTTTACGGCAAAATCACCAATATCGGCGTCTGGTTCATGATGATAGGATTCGGTGCTTCCTTCGGCTACACAGTGATGGCCCGTATTTCACTGCTGATAGGCAGGATCCAGTTCCTGCTGGATGACTGGCTGGGAATAATGAGATAAGCAGGCTGATTTCATTGAAAAGCCCTGCGCAAGCAGGGCTTTTCTTCTATCAGTCCCGATAAGGACAAATGTCATCTTCTGTTTTCTGATTATTTGAATATTCATATTTCAAATTTATGATGAGGAGGAATAAGTGAGACCAATTGAAAGGAAAGTCCTGTCTCAGATTAAAGAAAATGGTTTAACACAGGATCAGATTCTGGAAATTATAGACAGAACATCAACGCAGGAAATGAAAAAAAGTTTTCCCGATGATTGCCTGTTCCAGAGCGATAAATATTTTACCCGTATCATCATTGACACCCTGCTTCGTCTTAAACTGATCAGGCAGGAGAACGACAGATTCTTTAAAGCTGAGAAAAAGAAGGTAGAAGAAAATCAGTCGATTGCCTCTTCCGACCATTGACGGAAAATTTCATAAGCCGTTACCGCCAGAGCTACGCCAACATTCAGGGAATTCTTCCAGCCAAACCCGGGGATTCTGACAACTACATCAGCTTTCTTCATCAATTCCTCCGGCAAACCCAGAGCCTCATTGCCCACCAGCAGACAGCAGGGTTGCTGATAAACAGCTTTATGGATCTCAGGAGCGGTTGAAACCGTTTCCAGGGCAACAACCTGAAATTTACGGGATTGCAGATCAGAAATCAGGGAGTTAACGTCCCCACATCTTTGCCAGTTGACCATCTTTTCGGTTCCCATAGCTGTTCTGGCAATTTTACCCTCCCCCGGGACCGGAGTATAACCAGAAAGGAAAATCTTCTCCAGTCCAAAATATTCAGCTGTCCTGAAAATAGATCCCGTATTAAAGGAAGAACGAAGATCATGCAATATCAGAGAAAGATTGATTTTTTTATCAGGCTGGCGGGAACCGTCTTCCCCTGTATCAAGAAAATCATGATCCCTGACCGGGTGGGAAAACTGTCTTTCCAGAGGCACAATTATTTCAAATAATTGGTGTCGGGATATCAAATCTGATAATTTTTCAGGCAAAACCGGGGCTTCCTGCCAGGCGTTCAACAGGATCTGTAACTCTCCTATAAGCCGTTGACGTACCTGTATATCATCCCAGCCTTTTTCAATATTATTAAGATATGATAATATTATTTTTACTCTTTTAGCCCTATCAAAGGAAAGGAACTTTGTCAGGGTGTAACGCATTTTTAATCACCTCAATTATTAACATTATTTAATATTCCTTTCTGTATTTATTCATTAATCAATTTTTATTTGACTTGTCCACATTTATTTCAAGTCTAGTTCAAGAATTGATTAAGGGACTTAATAATGATATTTTTTTTCTGCCATATACTGAAAGCTTTACCAGCTATAATTCAATTGATACAATGATCCACACTAAATATAGAAAGAATTTTAACATAATAAAACGCTGTCTGATTAGGACAGAGCTAATGTGATAAGATAGAACTTATTAATTACTAAGGGCATTCATTGCAGTTTATAATAAAGATCGACAGAAATCTTAAGTTATTTTCTCATATAATTATTAAAGAGGTAAGAATATGAACGAAGATCAGAAGTACGCTGACGAGCTTCTGGAGAGAGCATCCATTGCCGCTGCTGAATTCAGCCAGCTGGAACAGGAGCAGGTTGACAGAATAGTAGAAGCAGTATTCCGGGCAGCCTTTTCAGCCAGGGTAAAACTGGCCAGGATGGCCCTTGAAGAAACCCAGCTGGGGGTTTGGCAGGATAAGGTTCTGAAAAATGTTGTAGCCTCTCAACTGGTGTATGAAAGTATCAAACATGAAAAAACTGTCGGGGTGATTTCTACCGATGAATTAACCGGAATTACGGAAATTGCCCAGCCGCTGGGTCCGATTTTCGCCGTTACTCCTGTAACCAATCCCACCAGCACAGTTATCTATAAAATCCTCATCTGTCTTAAAACCAGAAATCCTGTGATAATAAGTCCTCATCGCCGGGCTCGGAATTGCAGTATCGAAACAGCCCGTATCTGTTACGAAGCCGCCCTGCAGGCCGGTGCTCCCGAAGATTGTATCCTCTGGATATCAAGATCATCACGCGATCTCACCCATGCCTGCATGACCGACCCGCGGCTGGCTCTTATCCTGGCAACCGGAGGGACTGGCCTGGTTACCGCCGCTTACAGTTCCGGCACTCCCGCCCTGGGGGTAGGACCCGGTAATGTTCCTGTTTTCATAGATGAAAGTGCCGATATCCCCTTTGCCATTGCCAGTATTATTACCTCCAAATGTTTTGATAACGGGACAGTCTGCGCCAGCGAACAGGCAATTGTTACTACAGCCGGTATTGCAGAGGCGGTTAAGGCCGAATTAATGCATCAGAAATGTTTTATTCTCAATAATGAAGAAATCAGCCAGCTGGAACATATCGCTGTGAATCCTGAAACGGGTATGATGAGTTCGGAAATAGTCGGCCAGTCTGTAAAGAAAATAGCGGAGATGGCCGGATTAGATATCCCGCCGGATACCCGCATTCTGATAGCACCCCTGCCCGGCGTTGGCAGTGCATATCCCCTTTCCGGTGAAATTCTAGCACCTGTTCTGGCCTTTTACGTAGAACCAGATTACATCAGTGCTATTAAAACCTGTATCGATCTGAATTATCTTGGTGGTATTGGCCATACCGTAAGTATTTATGCCAATGATGAAACCAGAATCGCCGAATTTTCCGAATTGATGAATGCCGGCCGGGTAGTGGTCAATACGCCCTCCTCGCAGGGAGCTGTGGGTGGGATATTCAATACTCTGCATACTTCTTTTACCCTGGGTTGTGGAGCCGGAGGTAAGAATATAACCACCGAAAATATCTCAGCCCTCCACTTGATCAACATCAAAAGAATTTGCCGGAGACGGGACAACCACAAATGGTGCAACTTTGATATGAACAGATACCTTCAGGAAGATGCCGGATTGGAAGATATTATTAATGAGTATAATAAAAATCAATAAAAGGAGCTCTGATGGTAGAATTCAGTTATAATAAAGATAACCATATTTTAACCTGCAGTTTCCCATCCCGCCTTGATTCCATGAACAGCAACGAGATTGGAGAAACTATCAAAAATAAACTGGATGAACTGCTTGAATCTGATCATAAAAAACCTACTTCAGTAAAAGATTTTCAGCTGATATTCAATCTGGAAGGTGTGGAATACATAGCCTCCTCTTTCATGAGAATATGCCTGGCTAATGCCAAGAGATTCCCTGCCAGTAAACTATCTATTATCAACACCTTGCCTCAGATCAAGAAGGTATTTAAGATCGCCGGCCTTGATAAGGTCATGGATATAGTATAAATCTCTTTGTATTTGTATATTTTTTATAACAAGATTAAGACTTAAATTCAAACAAGTATCCATACTGATTCCACCTGCGCATCACCACCCGATTTCTCACCTTTTCCTTGACATCAGGCCTTCAGCAAAATTTTTAAAAAGTACTCAAAAGATATCAGGAGAAGTTGATGAATCAGAATCGCATCAGTGAGCATCCTGTCCTGACGGTTGAATCCAGGCCGGAAATCCGGTTTTTCTGGAATGATAAAGCTCTAGCGGCCAGGGAAGGTGAGGTTATTTCTTCTGCACTGTTTGCCAACGGCATAAAAATATTCGGTCATCATTCCAAAGACGGCAGTGCCCAGGGCATTTATTGTGCCAACGGACAGTGTGCAAAATGCCTGGTAATTGCCAATGGAAAGCCGGTGAAGGCCTGCATGACAGAAGTCCTGCCCGATATGAAGGTAAAAAGTGTTGAGGGGTTACCCGAATTACCCGGATCAGATCCGGTAACCCTCACAGATATTTCTGTTCAGGAGACAGATGTCCTGATTGTCGGAGGCGGGCCGGCCGGCCTTTCAGCTGCCATTGAGCTGGGTGAGAACAATATCAGCGTAATTCTGGTGGATGATAAAAGCAAACTGGGTGGTAAGCTGGTTCTGCAGACCCATAAATTTTTCGGTTCTGTTGCCGATTCCTATGCCGGGACCAGGGGGATAGATATCGGGAAAATGCTGGCCGAGAAAGTGAACAGCTTTCCGCAGGTCAAGGTCTGGACAAACAGCACAGCTCTCTATGTATTCAGCGATAAAAAAGTGGGGATCATCAGAGATGGTTCTTATCAGGTGGTAAAACCGTCAATCATCCTCAATGCGGCCGGTGCCCGTGAAAAATTTCTCCGCTTTAAAGGAAACCACCTTACCGGCATCTACGGTGCCGGAGCCTTTCAGACTCTGGTTAATCGCGATCTGGTCAAGCCAACCAGGAAATTATTCATTGTTGGTGGCGGTAATGTGGGTTTGATTGCCGGTTATCATGCTCTGCAGGCCGGAATCGAAGTTATCGGCTTGGTCGAAGCCATGCCCGTCTGCGGTGGCTACAAGGTCCATGCCGATAAACTAAAACGTTTAGGTGTCCCCATTTACACATCCCATACCGTTATCTCCGCCCAGGGAGACCAGGCTGTATCTTCCGTTACCATTGCTGAAATAGATAAAGATTTTAAACCCGTCCCGGGCAGCGAGAAAACATTTTCCTGTGATACTCTGTTGATCGCCGTCGGATTGGAATCGGTGCATGAATTTGCCGAAGAAGCAACGGAAGCCGGCATCAGGGTCTATTCTGCCGGAGATGCCAAAGAAATCGCCGAGGCTTCTTCCGCCATGTTCAATGGCAAAATAACCGGTCTGCTGATTGCCCGGGAACTGGGCGCCCCTGTTCCGGAAATTCCACGTAGCTGGTATGAAAAAGCTGAAATCCTTAAATCCCACCCCGGCAAAGTCAGCGACTACAGGATGCCGGAAGCCACCGAAGGAATCATGCCGATAATTCACTGTAACCAGGAAATCCCCTGCAATCCCTGCTCTACTGTCTGTCCCACGGGCTCGATCAGAATTGCCGGCGATCCCGTTCTGGGGCTGCCCTATTACCACGGAAACTGCATCGGCTGCGGTAAATGCGTGACTATCTGCCCCGGTTTAGCTATTACCCTGGTGGATTACCGCCAGGATCCGGAAAATCCATTGGTCACTATGCCTTACGAAGTTTCCAATATCAGGATCAGGGAGGGTGACGCAGTTGCAGTTAATGACATTGATGGCAATCCTCTGGGTGAATTCAGAATAGAAAAAATCACTGATCTGAAATCCGCCAACAGAACTCTTCTGGTTAAAATAAAACTGCCGGCTGCCCTTGCCAAACGGGCTGTTTCTTTTCGAATTCAGGATGAATCTGTAAGTGCACCAACGCCTGATACTATGCTTCCCGACTATTTAAGGGACGACGAAATGGTCTGCCTGTGTGAGCGGGTTACTGCCGGTGAGATACGGAAACTGATCAGTAAAGGCATTACCGATCTGAATCAGGTGAAAGCCATCACCCGGGCCGGCATGGGACCCTGCGGCTCCAAAACCTGCGACAACCTGATCAAACAGCTATATCGGCAGGAAGGTATCCCCTGGTCGGAAGTAGAATCTCAAACCAGACGGCCCCTGTTTGTAGAAGTTCCCCTGGGAGATTTCGCCGGTGTCCGGGGAGGTGATGATGAATAGCTCCTACGATGTCATCATCGCCGGTGCCGGTTCGATCGGTGTTCCGGCTGCGCTGGCACTGGCTGCCTGCAAGAACAGCGTACTGGTGATAGATTCTCTTTCCTCGCCTGGACAGGAAAATAACAAGAAGGCTATTGGCGGGATCCGGGCTACTCATTCAGATTTCGGCAAGATAAAGCTCTGCCAGCGGAGTATCGAGATCTTCTCCACCTGGCAAGAATGCTACGGAGATGATATCGGTTGGCAAAGCAATGGCTACAGCTTCCCTGCCTACAGCGAAGATGATGAAAAAAAACTCCGGGAGCTGATGAAGATTCAGCATGAGTTCGGACTCAAAATCAAATGGCTCTCCGCTGAAGAATACAGTGAGCTGGTACCTGGTGTATTCCGAAAGGGCCTGAGAGGGTCCACTTATTCCTGGGAAGACGGTTCCGCTTCCCCTTTGCTGGCAATCAATGCCTTCTATTTCAGAAGCGTGGCCCTGGGTGCCAGATACCATTTCCGGGAACGGATCATCGGTCTCACCAGCAATTCAGACCGGATTACCGGGGTCATCACCAATAAAGGCTCTTATAATTGCCGGTTCTTCGTAAATGCAGCAGGCAATTTTGCCCGTGAAATTGGCAATATGGCCGGACTTACCCTCCCGGTTAATCCCGACAACCATGAAGCCGGAATCACCGAACCAGTCCTACGCTTCTTTGAACCCATGATCGTTGATATGAGAAAAGAAACCGGCTCCGCTAACTTCTATTTCTATCAGAACAAAGAAGGACAGGTAGTTTTCTGCATAACCCCTGATCCCCCCATTACAGGTATTGATAACCGGGCTACAGCAGGATTCCTGCCTCTCTGCTCACGGCGAATGATCAGCATATATCCCCGGCTGCGAAACCTTAAGGTTAGAAGGACCTGGCGGGGTCAATATCCCATGACCGCTGATGGCTTTCCCATTGTCGGACCTTCCTCAAAAATTGCGAACTTCATAAATGCTGTCGGTATGTGTGGTCAGGGTTTCATGCTGGGTCCGGGCATCGGTGAACTGATCGCCCGGCTGGTCTATGAGGATCTGAAACCGGAAGATCAGCAAATCCTGACTGGCTTTTCTGCAGACCGCGATTTCCGGGGTATGGAACAATTTAAATAAGACCTGCCCATGAAAATCTACCTGGAATCCATTCCAACCTATAATATCGCTCAACTTTATGACTTCTTCCGCCGGACATTGGCTGATATTGGTTTCTGGGAGAAAACAGCTACCTGTAACTCAATTCTGATCAAACCTAACCTCTTGGGTCCCTACGAGCCGGAAAAAGCTGTTACGACCCACCCCCTGGTGCTGGAAGCTCTGATTATACTTCTGAAAGAACATAACAGGGAAATCTGGCTGGGAGACAGCCCCGGTGGTTCCCTGCCGGTAAAATACACCTTTGATAAAACAGGGATCAGAGCCCTCGCCGAAAAACACCGGATACAACTGCTCAACTTCAGCCAGGGAGAAGTGACCAGCCACAAGTCCGGGCAGCACACCTTCACAACCAGCGGTTATTTCTGGCAGGCGGATGCCGTGATCAATGTTGCCAAATACAAGACGCATAGCCTGATGTATTATACCGGCGTTATCAAAAATCTATACGGAATCATCCCCGGTCTGAAGAAATCCGACTATCATCGTGATTTTGCCGATTACCGGGCTTTCACCACAGTCCTGAGTGAATTATACCGCCTCACCAGAGAGAAAATCACCCTGAATATTATCGATGGCATCTGGGGTATGGAAGGAGAAGGCCCCTCCGCCGGCAGGAGAAGGGATTTCGGGATTATTATGGCCGCCGAGAAGGCTTCCGCCCTGGACTGGGTGGCTGCCCGGATGATGGGATTCCGGGAATCACAGCTGCACTATATCAGCCAGGCTCTGGAAATGGACGGTATCAGGCCGGCTGATTTGAGCCTGCCTGCAGCCTGGCAGGGATACCGCTTCCCCAACGTCAAACATAAACAGATCAGTCTCTTCATTAAATTAATCTCCGTCTCCCCCTCTTTCCTGAAGAAAATCTTTGCCAGATTGTACAGATATTACCCGGAAATTGGCCCTGATTGCCGTAAATGCTATGTCTGCGCCAAAAGCTGCCCGGTGCAGGCTATCAGGCTGGATCCGATCAGCGAAAAACTGGTGATAGATCAGAAACTCTGTATTAAATGCATGTGCTGCCACGAACTGTGCCCATATCAGGCAGTCTCTATAAAAAAAAGTTTGCTTGCCAGATTCCTGATTAAATAATATTTTAATTAATATGAAATATGATCTTAAAAGTAGAGATCAGCGTTATGGTTAATATCAGATGGTTCGGACACAGCATGTGGAAAATCTGGACAGATGATGTATCGATCATTACTGATCCTTTTGCTGACATCGGCTATCCGCTGCCGCAGAATGAATGTGCCGATATTGTATTGATATCTCATGATCATTTCGATCACAATAATTACAAATTAATTAAGGGAAATCCCCGGATTATCCGGGAACCGGGTGAACACAGCATTCAGGGAATCAACTTTCTACTGCTTCCCGTCTGGCATGATGACTGCCGGGGCAGAAAAAGGGGTGTAAACCATTTAATGAAATTCAGGCTTGCCGATCTCAATTTTCTGCACTGCGGTGATCTGGGTCATCTTCCCGAAGAAGATGTCCTGGTTCAGCTGGGAAAGGTGGATGTGATCTTCCTTCCTGTAGGAGGATTTTTCACTATTGATGCGAAAACAGCCTGTCAAATCGTTCAGAAACTCTCTCCCCGGCTGATTTTCCCGATGCATTATTCTACACCGGCCATCGACTTTCCAATCGATCCGGTGGATAATTTCCTGAAGATCGCCGGAAAATATAGCAAAATAGATGAGCACACTTTTACTATTTCCGAAGCTGACCTCAAGCAGAAAAAGATAGTGGTGCTGAATTATGAATAAGGCCCGCCGCAAGGGTATAATCTTTCTGGGTATGCTGGCTGTTCTGCTTATTTATATATTATTTCTGGACAGTTCCAGTTTTTTGAGAAGATTCGAAATAAGTTATCGGCTTAGCAAACTGCAGGCTGATCTGGAATTTCTGAAAGGTGAAAATGCCCGTCTGCAATCGGAAAACCAGGATCTGGA
>JAFGEH010000029.1 GCA_016931665.1 Candidatus Cloacimonadota bacterium
GGCTTCTGTTCGGATCCTGGGCCTGGAACCTGTATTAAATGCCTTCGGCGAACCGGATTTCCAGCTCTCAGAAATTCCAGCCTATGCCGAACTGCAAGATTCTGCCCGGTTCAGTCCTTCCGACAGACTGTATTTTGAAATTGATTGGGATTCGGGAATTCCCGGTAACCGGAATTATCTTCTCTGGCTCACCTTTGGCGGATCATTTCCTGACCCTGCTCTGCGCCGGGATACTCCCCGGGAAAAGTCTCTGGCTCAACAGCCGCTTTCCTTTCAACCCTTTCGTCCGGAATTACTGAATACCAGGGAGAGGGGAGTGAACTGTATCTTTATCCATCCATCGGAATTTCTGGGTCAAACTCAGCAACTGGCACAATTTCATGAATATTTTTACGGGTCAGCCAGCCTGCTGGCAGACCAGCAGGAGATATTCGAAACCTACAGTAACGGGAATGCCAGTCCCGTAGCTATTAAAAATTTTCTTCAGGATTACTGGCAGAGCAGTGAAGGGGATTCGCTGGAATATGTTATTCTGGTAGGTTCCGGGACTGGCAGCTGGGATTTATCCACTGAGAAGAATAGAATTATCGCCTATGGCTCCAGCGACGATAATTTCGTGTCCTTCACAGGTAATTACCCGGAATTGATTATCAGCCGGCTGCCAGCTCAGAACTTGAATTCCTTGAGTATGCTGATAGACCGGATCCGCAGTTACAGTGAAGATCCCACTCCCGGCTGGTGGCACAATATGTTGATGATCATGGCGGACGATGAAAACAAGAATGGTGCCCTGGAAGGTATTACCGGAGATGGATTGAATCATACTCTGCTAGCTCAGCAGACGGAGAATCTGCTCAATAAGGGAGTCTTCATCGAAAAAATTCTGGGGATTGAATATGATTTTGATGAATTCAACACGAAACCGGAAGCCAGGGATGCCATGATTTCGGCCATAAATGAAGGCCGATTGATCTGGTACTATATAGGCCACGGCAATCCTGATGTGCTGGGGGATGAGGATTACTTCCGCGGCTCCCAGCATCTGAATTATCTGAATAACAGCGATCACTTACCTCTATTTATCGCAGCATCCTGCAGTGTGGGTGAGTTCGATTCGCCCAGTTTTGACTGCCTGGCAGAACGGCTTCTCTTTCTGGACAATGGCGGATCGATAGCTTCCCTGGCTGCTTCCCGTGCCTGTTCCGGCCAGACCAATACCGATATCATGAAGATCTTCCTGATACAGCTTATTAATGAAAGAGAGAGTCTCGGACATGCCCTCTATACGGCAAAACTGTTTTATTCCAGTTATCTGGCTACTGCCAAGCTCTATAACCTGCTGGGGGATCCTCTGCTGTGGATCGTACCTCCAGAGCGGATCGGTACGGTTTCCGGTCTGCCAGACAGCCTTCTCATCCGGCAGACTGTAAGCATTACGGGATCATTACCGGATAATATGACAGCTCCGGGTGAGATCAGAGTATATGATTCTGCTTATGAAGTTAATTACACAAATACTCTTAACACCCAGACATACAGTGTAGATTACATGAAGAACGGTTCTACCCTGTTCCGGGGAGATATCGAGGTCAATCTGGGAATCTATAACAGCTCTTTTATTGTCCCGGATGATATCCGTTCCGGTCCCGCAGGCAGGATCATCAGTTTTATCCGGAACGAATACACCGGAACGGAATATACTAATTTTCAATATCCCGTTCATTACAGCAGCAGTTATGAAAATGCAGTGAATGAAGATGTCCCGCAGGTCCAGTTGTGGTTGGATTCGCGTAAATTCCAGACCGGAGATTATGTTTCCACTAATCCCCGCTTGCTAGCTGAAATAGAAGATGATAACGGCATAAATATCCTGGGATCGGCGGGCCACCGGATTCTGGCTCTTCTGGATGATGATCTGGAACCGACCGATGTAACTTCCGGATTCATTTATTATTCTGGTTCACACACAAAAGGTGAATTACAATGGCAGTTTCAGGGATTGGAAGAGGGAATACATTCTCTGATGCTGATTGTGTTCGATAATTTCAACACTCCGGCAATTGCCTCCACCGAATTCCGCTGTAAAAGCGCCGGTAAGGTGGCAATTGAACAAATGCTGCCTTATCCCAACCCGATGTCCGGAGACGGCTATTTCACTTTCGTTTTGACGGAAGATGCCGATATCACAATTGACATCTTCACCATGACAGGCAGAAAGATAAGAACAATACACCAGGATGCCTGTGAAGCCGGATACAATCAAATCTACTGGAATGGTCGGGATGGAGATGGAGATCGGCTGGCTAACAACACATACTTTTATAAAATCAGGGCAAAACAGGCAAGTGATCACCGTTCGGTTGAAAAAACCGGCAAGGTAATAATTTTTAAGTAGTTCATTGACAAGATTCCAGACCCCTAATTTTTTTGCATGTCTGTGGGTAAATATATTAAAAAGTATACACATAAAAGCGAGGTAAGTAAATGAAGGATGTCAGAAATATCGCTTTACTGGGAGCCAGTGGGGCCGGCAAAACCACCCTGGCTGAGCAGATATTATTCAATGTCAAGGCGATCAACCGGGTAGGCAGAATCGAAGATGGTAACACGGTGATGGATTTCACACCGGAAGAGATCGATAAAGGGATGTCTATGTCCCTGGGAGTTGCCAACTTCACCTGGAAGAACCATAAGATCAATTTACTTGATGCCCCCGGATCAGCCGATTTTGCCAGTGAACAGATCTCCTGTTCGGTAGCTGTGGAAAACCTGATGTTTGTTGCTAATGCTGCAGCCGGTTATGAGGTAAGCCTGGAACAGGGTATTGAATTACTCGGTAATGCCAGGAAAGCCAAAGGCCTGATCATAAATAGAATGGACAGCGAAGGTGCAGATTTTTTCAAAACACTGGAAGCTATCCGCGAGAATTCTGATCTCAACCCGGTAGTAATTTTCTTGCCCATAGGCAGTGAACACCGGTTTGAGGGAGTGGTTGACATTATTAAAGGAAAAGCTTTCATTAAAGGACATCCGGCGGAAATTCCGGCCGAACTGGTTGACCGGGTCGAAGAGAGCCGCATGGAGATGATGGAAGCTGTTGCCGAAAGTGATGATACCCTTCTGGAAAAATATCTGGAAACCGGAGAACTGTCTCATGAAGAAATGGCCAGCGGGGTTAAGAAAGCAATAGCCAAGGGCTTGCTGATACCCACTTTTGCCTGCTCTGCTACCAGTAATATCGGAGTTGATGAATTATTGAATGCTTTCATCGATTATCTCCCTTCCGCCCATGACTGTGACCAGATTGATATCATCGATCAGGACAAGGAGAAAACCATTAAGGCCAGCGAAGACGGTGATCTGATGGCTTATGTGTTTAAATCTTACAGCGATCCAAATGTTGGTGATATAGCCTACGTGAGAGTTTTTTCGGGAACGATCCGCAGTGGTATGGATGTAATGGTACCTGAAAAGCAGAACAAGGAAAAGATCGGCAGTTTAGCTTACGTGCTCGGGAAAAACAGAAAAGAGACCGATGAAATAAAGGCTGGTGATATCGGTGCTCTTATCAAGATCAAGGTTGCCAGGAGTTTCAACTCGATCGTGGCTGGCAACTCCCACCTGAAATTTCCGGAAGTCATCCTACCCACACCGGTTTACTGGCAGACGGTTAAGGCCATAAATCAGAGTGATGAAGACAAAATAGGCATTGCTATCAATAAACTGTTGGATGAAGATCCCACGATGATTCTGGAGATGAATACCGAAACCAATGAGAATGTTCTGGCTGGCATTGGCGAGCAACAGATTATGCTCCTGCAGAAGAAACTGAAATCACGCTTTAAAATAGATGCCGAGCTTAAACATCCGGCCATTCCCTATAAAGAGACTATCAGAGGCTCAGCGGACATCAGTTACAAGCATAAGAAACAATCCGGTGGACGCGGCCAGTATGCCGAAGTTTATTTCAAAGTCAATCCCAAACCCCGGGGAGAGGGCTTTCAATTCATAAATGCCATTGTCGGGGGAGTAATTCCTTCAAAATTCTTGCCAGCCATAGAGAAGGGGCTGGTAGAGACCATGAATAAAGGAATTATCGCCGGGCATCCGATCGTGGATATCAGCGTTGAATGCTATTACGGTAGTTTCCATGATGTTGATTCATCGGAGATGGCTTTCAAGATAGCTGCTTCTCAGGGACTCAAGAAGGCTTTTGACCTGGCTAATCCAATTTTACTTGAGCCGATAAACGAATTGCAGATTGTTATTCCCAATGAGTATATGGGAGATGTAATGGGGGATGTCTCCACCCGCCGTGGTAAGATTCTGGGTATGGAACAGAAAGGCAAGAAACAACAACTGATTGCCCAGATGCCACTGGCAGAACTTTTTAATTATTATCCAGCTTTGAAATCACTCACTCAGGGCCGGGGTAAATTCATCCAGAAATTTTCCCATTATGAGAAAGTTCCTGACGAAATAGCTGTTAAGGTAATTGCGGCAGCCAAACAGGAAGAGTAATGTCAGTACAGATTTCAGGAACTGTTTACATGGTAGGGAGGTTCTATGTCAGGGCATAGCAAATGGCATTCAATCCGGCATAAGAAAGGTGCAATTGATGCCAAACGCGGTAAGCTTTTTACCCGTCTGGTAAAGGAAATAATCGTTGCTGCCCGTGAAGGCGGAGGTGATGTTGAAAGTAATTCCCGCTTAAGA
>JAFGEH010000215.1 GCA_016931665.1 Candidatus Cloacimonadota bacterium
TCTCTGATCTGCCGGGAAGCTTCCCTGTAGGCATCATAACGCCCGTGCACGAAAATTGCCTGAGGGCAGAGCCGGTAAGCCTGGGCGGAAGACATGGCGGAATGGATCCCGAACTTACGGGCTTCATAGGAACAGGTTGCCACCACTCCCCGGCTCTGCGGATCTCCGCCCACGATCAGAGGTTTACCCCGGTACTCGGGATGGTCCCGGATCTCGACCGCGGCAAAAAAAGCATCCATATCGACGTGAATGATCTTCCGTACCAGCTGTTCCATTTTGTTTTCCTCAGGCCTTAACCCGGGGCAGATCTTGCCAGCTGGTGGTGTAATGAGGGGTAAGATGCTCCCGCTTCATCTGCCAGTGCTGTTCCCTGCCGGTACTGGCATAGGTAACGGTATGCATTCCCATTTTCCGGTTGAGGCCGTCCAGGCAGGCCATTATCGTCTGGCGCCGGTCATCCAGATAAGTGGGGGCGAACAGGTCGAGAGGGGCTTTGCTGGCAGGGATAATATCGGAGAGCATCACGCCCACTTTCTTGTACCTGTAGCCGGGGCGATAGATACCGGCAAGGATCTGCCGCACCAGGTGCAGGAAGTCCGGGGTATAGGCGGAAGGCAGCGGCAGGTGGGCGGATTCGAAATTGGCGTATTGCGGTTCATCCCGGAAACGGTTGGTGGTTAAATAAACCATGAGCTGGGAAGCGACCTGCTGCTCTTCCCGGAGCTTTTCCACAGCCCGCAGGCAATAGGAAGAGGCTGCTTCCTGCAGGTCTGCCAGCTCGGTTACCGGCTGGCCGAAGGATTTGGAAGAAACGATCTCCTGTTTGGGCTCCACCGCCATCTCCAGCTCGATGCAGGCAGTACCGTTCAGCTCCATAACCGTCCGCAACCCCATGATCGTCATCTTCTCCTGGATCCATCCAGCCGGAGCTCTGGAAAGCTGCAGGGCATTGTTGATGCCGTTCCGGTGCAGGAGATTGCTGTAACGGGGCCCCACCCCCCAGACATCTTTAACGTCGATCTTCTCCAGTATGCTATCCCGGTTGGGATGAGACAGCAGATCGAATACACCCTGGCTGGCGGGACTGCGCTTGGCCACGTGATTGGCGATCTTGGCCAGGGTCTTGGTGGCACCGATCCCGATGGAAACGGGTAGCCCCGTCCAGCGGTTGACGGTTTCCCGGATCTCCAGCGCATAAGCGGCAAGGTTCAGATGCCGCAGGGCGGTTAAACGCAGGAAAGCTTCATCAATAGAATAGACCTCCAGGTCCGGGGCGAATTGACAGAGGGTTTTCATGACCCGGGCGGACATATCGCCGTAAAGGGTGTAATTGGAAGAGAATATCCTGATATCATGTTTCCTGATCAGGTGCGGATCGATCTTGAAAACAGGTGTGCCGCGGGTAATTCCCAGCTCTTTCAATTCCCGGGAAAGAGCCACGATGATGCCGTCGTTGTTGGAGAGGATGCCCACAGGCTTGCCTGCCAGCTCAGGATCGAACACCCGCTCGCAGGCGGCATAGAAATTATTGCAGTCAACCAGGGCAAAGCATTCGTTTTTCATAGCCTCAGCCGTCCTGGAAAAGCTTACCGCAGTTGATGGATGGAATAGGTGACCACACCCCAGATCTGGAAATCCATCTCCTCGGTGATCTCGATCTCGCCGTATTCCGGATTCTCCGGGACCAGAAACCAGCGGTCTCCCCGGATATGAAGGCGCTTGACGGTGAGTTCTCCGTTCAGGGCGGCTATGACGATTCTTTTATGAGCCGGCTCCAGGGCGCGGTCCACGATCAGAATATCCTCGGGATTTATACCGGCATTCACCATGGAACAGCCCTGCACCTTCACGAAAAAAGTGGCGGTAGGATGCTGGATCAGGTGCTCGTTCAGATCCAGGCTGCCCTCGATGTAATCCTGGGCGGGTGAAGGAAAACCGGCAGCGATCTCGGAGCCCAGCAAGGGCCTGGGCAGCGCTGTTCCACCCTCATAACACCAGATCTCAGCCAATCCCGCCTCAGCCGGCATCAACATTTTTACTTCCATCGCCAGCCCCCCTGTAAAAAAATCTTCTGCTGACATAAATTTAACTGGACAGTTAATTAGTCAATATTTATTTTAACCTCAGAGTTAAGAATGATTTTGGCAGGGAGGTGAGAGATATGCTGGGTGAAAGGTTGCAGCAGATATTGAGAAAACTTGAGCTGAACCAGACGGGGCTGGCCAAATCCCTGAATATATCCAATGTGGTTATCAACCGCTACATAAAAAATAAGACCACTCCGGATTATAATTTTCTGAACAAGTTGGCGGCTGGGTTCAATGTGAACATCAACTGGCTGCTGACGGGTGAAGGAGCGCCTTTTTACAGTGAACAGGTGCGCAATATCGGGGATAAACAGTATCTGGAACTACCCGTTGTTGCTGCCGTGAGCTGCGGTTCCCCCGCCGAGATCCTGGCGGCCGAACCGGAAGATTATCTGCTGGTGGATACGCATTCTCTACCCGGGGACTTCAGTGATTATTTCGCCTTTTCCGCCAGTGGCGACAGCATGGATCCTTTTATCAGCCACGGAGACATTGTTGTGGTGAAGCATGAGGAAGAGTGGGAGAGAGCCGATAACCGGATCTGTGTAATAAAGATAGACGGAGAAGTAACCCTGAAGAAGATAACGATCTTCTCGGAAGGCAGGGAAATCCTGCTTTCACCCTTCAACAAGGAATATTCCCCCATTCTCATCAATGAAGACAGCTGCCAGGATGTTTATCTGATCGGAGTTGCCATCATGGCTGTAAGAAGCCTGTGATCTGCAGGTCATTTAATTCTTGACAGGTCAGTCCAATCCTGGTGCAGATATTTCCAGGAGGTAAACATGGAAAATAATAATTCTTTCTTTTCCACTCTGTTCGATTTCTCTTTTTCTGAATTCATTACTATCAAGATCGTTAAGGTCCTGTTCATCATCGGTATAATCCTGGCCATAATCGGGGCGATCACTTTCATTGTTGCCGGGTTTAATTTATCAACCGTGGCCGGCATTGTCTTCCTGCTCATTTCGCCCATAATCTTCCTGCTCTATATTCTCTTAATCAGAGTCTGGCTGGAGATCATCATCGTTATCTTCAGGATCGCCGATAACACTAAAATAATGGCCGGGAAATAATCATTTTGCTCCTTACTGTCATTTCAATCTTATAGCTAATCAGTAGTAAATAAATTGTAATTGGTTCTGGAGGAAAAATGATTGATTTCAAAGAAATCTGGTCCAAGATTGTAGAACACGTTCTGCTGTACGGGCCGCAACTGGTTACCGCCATTCTGACTTTAATCATCGGTTTGTGGATCATCAACACCATGATGAAGGTTCTTTTCAAAAA
>JAFGEH010000030.1 GCA_016931665.1 Candidatus Cloacimonadota bacterium
ATATGCCAGTAGCGGTTCGTAACTGATTTTTTCAGTTGATACCTGAGCTGATGTTGACGTTTAAGGGTAAGAGGCCAGTTGTAGAAAAGGCCAAAGACCTTATGTTCCAGCCAGGCGCCTTTTTCTCCGAAAACCGGTACGATATGTACGGCTTCTGTAGCCCAATGTCCCGCCATAAAACGAGCCAGAGCCGGGTAGCGGTAAGCCATCTGGATCGGGAAGGCAAGGTATCCTATATACTTAAAGTAAGCCAGGGGCAGAGCAAGATTATAATTCCTGAAATCCCTTTCCCTGATCACCAGGTAAGTTACGTACAATCCTCTAAGCAGAGAACCGGGTGAGACAGGGATTACCTGGAACAGCGCAATAATGCCCAGGCCGATACCCCAGGCCTGAGCCGGGGGCAGTTCCGGATGTGCCATTATATAGAGAATTGCCACCATAATGGAAACAATTTGCGTGATCGGGATAGTAAGAATATGCACTGCCAGACTTTTCAGGTATTTCTGTATGAAAGGTTCATCAAGCTGACGGCCGATAACAGCCGCGTCTTTCGTACTCAGGATATGTTTTCTGATACCTTCTGTCAGCATGGAAGACAACCATTCCCGGCGCAGGTCAGCCTTGAAATAAAGCTGAAAAGGCCGGATAAAGACCGAATGCAGTTTGCGGCGCCGGAAAGCACTGTCGATTAAGAAACGATGAAGACCCGCCGGCAGCAGACTGAGGGGCAGATGCAGATAGAAGAGGGCGGGATGGCTTGCCAGTCTGAGAGCAGCAGCTCCGGACAATCTGCCCTGCTGGTGCCAGTGCAGAACTTTCTCCAGGATATTGCCCCGCAGAGCCCGACCCAGATAACCCCGGAGAAAGAGAATATTGCGATAATGGGATTGCCAGAGGCGATGATGGAAAATACGCAACAGGAATCGGCCGAAAACAGGCACACTGCCCAGCAGCAGGGCAATAAAACCTGCAAGCCGGCTGTCTGATAGTTTCTTCCTTGCTTCATCATCCAGGTAATCTTTAACCAGCCAGCTATCCAGCCGGTTAGCTGCGACCCGGGACCAGAAGCTGGGACGGAACCAGCGCCACAGGTTATGAGTGATATCCGGCAGGGAATTACGATATTGTTCATCAGTCTCTTTGAGCTTGTCCAGTAAAGGCAGCATATCGGAAAAATGGGCATAATTCTTCTGTAGAAAGGATTCCAGTTGTCGGCAGTTACCACGATCGAATTGCACTAAACTGCCACGTTGCAAACCCTGAAAGATCAATTTCACATCTCCCGGACTCATTGGCAGCAGGGGTAGCAAGGCCAGTCCTGCCCGGAAATCTACGGCTACCAGACCTTGATCAGGTTCCGGATCTGAAGCGAGCCGCTTGAGGCAGTTAGGCTGGCTTTTCAGGGTTGACCATTCGTATTGCCGGGCTAATTCGTGGGCGCCCATATCATGCAGCAACGCTGTAAATTCTTTCATGAAAGTGAATTTAGCCCGGAATTCGGGTGAACCAAGCCGGTTGACTGGTACTTTCCTGCCTCGGAGCCAGGCTTGCAGGTAATTCACCTGATCATCCACTTCCAGGCGCCAGGTGCGGCCTTCTATCCATTCACTGAGTTCGCCCAGGCTGTGCAACTGCTCGTCAAGCAGAAGAGCGTGGATATTCACTACAGAGGATTCGCTGCCGAAACGCAGGGCAGCACCACGGCGGATGAATTTCTGCCAGAGGGCACCGCTTCTGAGGGCGGCTCTGCTGGTTTGCAGCTGGAAAGGAGCCTGAAATCCCAGGGTGTAGATCAGGTTTCGGAAAAACCTGTTGAAGGCCGATAAGGGAAGCATGATCTTCAGGGCATAGAGGGAATCTGTTTTTAGTTCAGGGAATAAACCCGGTTCTTCCAGGCGCAGCAGTTTCACCTGATAGACCTGTCCGGCGAATCCTCCACCAGCATATTTCAGCACTTGAAGCGCGGCAATGGTGAAGTGTTCTCCGGCGATTGATTCAAGTTTATAGGTAAGAACATCGCCGGGATCATAACGCCGAAGACGAAGGGGGCGTTTCAGATCAAGCTGATGGAAGGTTTCGCAAAGCTTTCTGTTCAGCTCCTGAGCATGAACTGTCAAATAAAGCTCCTTTAGAGGATTTCCGGCAGATCGCTGGAGAAAAGCCTGGAAACGGGAACCAGCTCGATATCCATATCTTTGATCCGCTGCAGAAATTTCTGAAGGTATTCCAATTGTTCCCGGCTGTTGCAATGGGTAATAACCAGGATCCGTTCCTTCTTCTGCTGAAGCTGCTGTAGTATATTGATTTTTTTATCCAGAGTGGACGATGAAAGGTCGGGAGTATCCAGGAACAGGTCATTCTCCAAACTGGGAACCATTAATTCCCGCGCGACATCGTAGGCAACGGAGGATTGGGAAGTACGGCTGTCCACAAAATAAAGATCCCTGGATTTCAATTCAGCGAGAACAGTTTTCATTATATCTTTATCGGCGGTTGCGAGTGATCCCATGTGGTTATTAGCTCCAAGGCAGAGGGTCAGTTCCGCGCAATATCCCTGTATTTTTCTGCGGATATCTCTTTCACTCATATGAACGTAAATAGCATTTTCACCGGGATTATTACGTGGATAATCTATGGGTTCCATCGGGATATGGATCATAGTTTCATGACCACTGGCAACCGCTCGTTGCATTACCTCGCGGGAATACGGCAAACCGGGCAGAATGGAAAAAGTGATATTCGGATCAAGATCACAGAAATCCTGCAGCAGCTGGTTGTTGTAGTAACCGAAGTCATCAACAACGATGGCCAGCATAGCTGAAGACCGGGTAGTAGTTTTATAAGTCTGGTAATAGATGGTTACCTTGTATTTTTCGGATTTTATTTTATCCAGAATCTCCATGATCTGGCTGGTACCGCGGGCGGTTTCCACGCCGGAGACCACTTCTCCGCCACTCAGTTCCACATGGCCGGTGATGATGCTGTTGGCGAAATTCAGGTCGATCTCTTCCTTATTTATGCCAATGTAATAATGGACCAGGTCTTTTTCCTGTTTGCTGCGGAAATATCTGGAGGGAACACCCAGCAGGTTGGCGGCATGCTGCAGAGCATCCGGTACGGACGGTTGGGGCTCGATGATCTGCTGTAAAGCCTGTCTGCCGCTAAGCAGTGATTTAACCGTTGAATCGATGCGATTGTTGATTAAAAAGTACAACAGGAAGAGCAGAGCGATGCTGAACAGGAACACATAGATGAACCTGCGGCTTTGTTTTTGCTGTCCGGACTTCTTTTTTTTCTTTCCTGGCATTTCGTAACCCTCCGGGTGAGAACTGGCGTAGTACCTGCCCGGAGTCAAGTAATATGTAAAGTGACACACAAGACTGCATAATAAAAAAAGATTTACCGATTACTTATCTATTTTTATTAATAAGCCGAT
>JAFGEH010000031.1 GCA_016931665.1 Candidatus Cloacimonadota bacterium
CTCTTCCTATCATGAGAAGAGGGATGTAATGCTGGCAGCCTTCGAGAAATACATGCCGGAAGGTGTGACCTGGACCCGGCCGGAAGGTGGGCTCTTCCTGTTCCTGACCCTGCCTCCTCACATGGATGCCGCTGAACTCTTTCCGAAAGCCATTGAAAAGAAAGTTGCCTTTGTGATCGGTTCTGAATTCCATTGCGACGGCAGTGGCAAGAATACCATGCGCATCAATTTCTCCTATGTTTCCAAAGAAAAGAACGTGGAAGGAGTGAAAAGACTGGCTCAGGTGATCCGGGAAGAAATGGAGAAGAAATAGATACTGCCTGCATCTTAATTTGGGGGATGGATCCTGTTGATTCGTCCCTTTTTTTGGGGAGTGGAACATGAGTTTCAGGGTGGCTGTACTGGGTGCTACCGGGGCAGTTGGCCGGGAAATGATTAAAATCCTGGAAGAAAGGGATTTCCCGGTGAGTGAACTGCTACCTCTGGCCACGGAAAGATCAGCCGGCAGCAGCATAGTCTTTCAGGGCAGGGAGATAACCGTTACCAGAGTTAATGCCGAGAGTTTCAAAGGTACCGATCTCGCCCTGTTCAGTGCCGGCAGTGCAGCTTCCCGGCAATATGCTCACCCGGCTGTAACAGCCGGCGCCATTGTCATTGACAACAGCAGCGCTTTCCGCCAGGATCCGCAGGTTCCTCTGGTGATTCCGGAAGTTAATCCCGAAGATTTGGCCTCACATCACGGTCTTATCGCCAATCCCAATTGCTCGACCATTCAGCTGGTAATGGTTTTAAAACCCATCTATGACCGTTTCGGGCTGGAGAGGATCATCTGCAGTACCTATCAATCGGTTTCGGGAACGGGTAACCGGGCCATAGCAGAGCTGCGGGAACAATCCCTGGCTGTGCTGAAGGGGGAACCCGTGGCAAGCCGGGTTTATCCTCATCAGATAGCCTTTAACGTTTTGCCTCATATCGATGTATTGGATGCTGACGGCTATAGTTTCGAAGAGATCAAGATGATCAATGAAACACGGAAAATCCTGCATGATCCTGTTCTCTGGCTGAATGTTACCACCGTCCGCGTTCCCGTGTTCTATGGCCATTCCGAATCAGTTTACCTCGAAACCACAAAAGAAGCTGATATCGCAGAGATCCGTTCCCTGCTGAAATCTGCACCCGGAGTGAAAGTTCTGGATAACCCGGGGCAAAACCTTTATCCACTGGCGATAATGAGTGAGAGGGATGATGCCGTAATGGTCGGCAGGATCCGTCGTGACCAGGTAAATAGACGCGGTTTCAATCTCTGGATCGTAGCCAATAACCTCAGGAAAGGAGCAGCCCTGAATGCTGTTCAGATAGCCGAACTGGTGGCTCGGAAAAAATGAAGACAGTTGTTCAGAAATTTGGCGGGACCTCCCTTAACTCACGGGAAACGAGATTGCAGGCAGCAGCACAGGTTAAAGCCTGCCTGGAAAGCGGATATGCACCGGTTGTAGTAGTATCCGCCCTGGGCCGGAGAGGTGAACCCTATGCCACCGATACCCTGCTGGAGTTGCTGCAGAAAGAGGAATTACCAGTTTCCGACCGTGAAAGTGATCTGCTGCTCTCCTGCGGTGAGATCATTGCCGCAGTTTTAATGTCTGGTACCTTGCAGAGCCAGGGTATGCCCGCCAGGGCTTTCACCGGCACCCAGGCCGGGATTTTCACCAGCGCTGAATTCGGTTCAGCCTGTATCCGGGAGATTGATCCTGTATTGATAAGTGAAACAATTACCCGGGGCCTGATTCCGGTGGTAGCCGGATTTCAGGGCTGCACAGCCACTGGAGAAATCACTACCCTGGGGCGAGGAGGCACCGATACCACGGCCGTGGCGCTGGCGGTTGCCCTACAGGCTGAGCGGGTGGAGATCTACAGCGATGTCTGCGGTATTATGACCGCCGATCCGAAATTGCTGCCTGAGGCCCGCATTATAACCCGCCTGGCTTACGAAGAGGCTTTTGAATTGTCCCATCAGGGCGCACGGGTCATTCATCCCCGGGCTGTGGAACTGGCCAGAGCAGCTGGATTGCCGATTCATTTAAGGTCAACTTTTCAAAAAGAAGGACCATCCACAATCATTCACCATTTTCACTCCGACCGGCCGATCATCGGTGTGGTTAAACGCGATGAAATAGCCTTTATCAGTATTATTCCCAACACTGCCAGCGATTATGCAACCGGGGTAAAAGTATTCCAGTTGCTCGCGTCCCGGGCGGTCAGTGTGGATTTTATCGATATCAGGCCGGATGAGATAACCTTTATTATCACTCGCAGCCAGTTGCAGCAGGTGGATTCCCTGCTCAAAGAGAATGGTTTTCAATATACCTTATCAACCGAATTTGTTATGATTTCGGTGGTCGGAGCAGGCATGACGGGTCTGCCGGGGGTAATGACCCGGATAGTGGAATGCCTACGGAAAGAAGGGATAACGATCCATCAAACTACAGATTCTCACCACTCCATTTCCTGCCTGATCCGGCAGCCACAGGAAAAACCGGCCCTGCTGGCCCTGCACAAAGAATTTGACTTGTAAATTGCGCTGTTTATATGTGACTTAAGTTCATTAACGAGGAGAAGGTTAATGAGAAAGAAAAAAGAACTCACAGCTGTAATGAATGAAGAAAAAGACCTGCTGAAATTCCTGCTGACCATTGATTTGTTCCGGGACCTGAGCAAGCTGGAAAGAAAAAATCTGATCAAATACATCTACCTCAGGCAATACAGGAAGGGCGAGATCATCTTTAAAAAGGGTTACCCCAACGTGGTAATGTACATAGTGCGGGAGGGTCGCCTGCGGGTAATGCTTTCGGACAGTGATGACCTGGAAATGAATATTCTGAAGCCGAAGGATTTCTTCGGAGAGATTGGCTTGTTCCTGGAAGAAAGCAGGACGGCTACGGTGGAAGCCCAGGAGGATTCAGTGCTGCTGGCAATTTCCAAGCGTGATCTGAGTACCTTTATCGCCCGTTTCCCCCGGGCCGGGGTAAAAATTCTCTACCGGTTGGGCGAGATCCTCAGCCAGAACCTGATCAAAACCAATCAAACCATTACCCATTAGGTGTAACATGCAGAAGTCAACTTTCCTCAGATGGATCCTGCGGCTGCTCGGTTTGCTGATCATTATAGCAGCTTTCCTGTTTTATCGCCATATTTTCGCTTATCTGGTAGTTTCCTTTATCTGCGCCTATCTCATTTCTCCTGTTATAAATTATGCTGAGAGATACAATATCCCGCGCCCGGTTTCCATTCTCGTGGTTTATGTCATTCTAGCCTTCCTGCTGGTATTCATCTTCAATATCATCATTCCCCAGCTCATCCAGCAGGGTGTGGATTTTGCCCGGACTATTCAGCGTTTCCTGGATAATCAGGAATCCCTCAGTATTCATTCTCTGGGCTGGGATAAGTTATCCAATTTTATCCTGAGCATTGAGTCGCGATTCCCCAAACTGGCAGTGGATGAGCAGATTAAATCCTTCCTTAGCCAGGACAAGATCAATGACCTTATCGCCAAAATACCCAATATTTTTCAGAGTCTGGTCAATCTGCTGGCTTTTCTCATTGTAATTCCGGTAGTGGTATTCTTTATTCTGAAGGATGAAAGGAATTTCACGCGATCCATATTTTCCAGTATCAGCAACCGCTATTTCGAATTTTCACTGTATCTCTGGCAGGAAATTGAAGCCAGCTTCGGCCGCTTCTTCCGGGCGTTGCTCCTGGAAACCCTGCTGGTGGCCGTGATGTCCATTATCGGCCTGCTGATCCTGAATATTCCCAATGCCATCATCCTGGGCCTGATCGTCGGCCTGGCCAACCCGATCAAATATTTCGGACCCTTCATCGGGGCAGTCCCCACCATTCTGGTCATATTACTGGGACCAACTCCCAATGTTTATGTCTTCTATGTTGCCATCATGTTCTTCATTGTGCAGCAGATCGACAGCCTGATCCTGTTTCCCTGGATGGTGGGGAAAAGTATGAACATGCATCCCCTCATCGTTCTGTTGACGGTTATCGCCGGTGGTTATGCCTACGGGATACTGGGCATGCTGTTCGGTGTTCCCATTGTCTTCCTGATCAAGACCATCATTCAGGTGTCCCTTAAAAGTCTTAAGCAATTTGAAATTATCTGATTCTTATTCAATCCCTTATACACAAATCCCGGCACTTGTTGGCGAATACTGCCACCAGACTGATTTTCTGAACCCTAAGCCTTCAGACAGCTCTCTCAGGATGAATGTCCCTGAATTAAATGATTTTTATTCTTTCCTTCAGGATAAATTCTTTACACAGGATCAACCCGTCATTATTCTGCAATTATCTTTAAAGAAGAGGTTATAATGAGAAGAACAATTATCGCACTCACACTGTTCTTACTGTCACTTAATCTGGGGGCAGCCTATATCGAGAATCTGGATACAGTGATCCGGCAGCCGGATGGACGCGAGATCCACTGTTATGCCAGTGGCGATGAATTCTACAACTGGCTGCATGATGAACAGGGCTTCACCATCATCCAGAGCTGGGAAGACGGGTATTATTATTATGCCGAGCAGGAGGGCGATTTCTTAAGGCCTTCCCTGTGTCAGGTGGGTGAGACGGATCCGGCACTGTACGGCTTAACACCCCATAGCAGAATATCTCCGGCACTCATCAATGCCAAAGCAGAAGCTTACTGGGAGGCTATGGGAACGGAAATCCGCTGCTCCACCCGGGGGCTTCTCAATAATATTGTTGTATATATCCGCTTCGCCGATCAAGAGGAATTTCCCGATCCCAGATCGTTCTATGAACAGAAATTCAATGACACCACTCCGGGAGAAGTTTCCCTGCGCAGTTATTACGATGAGGTAAGCTATGGTGAACTGGAACTGATTTCCTATCATTATCCCGTATGTGAGCCGGAGGTGAATTTCTCATATCAGGATCCTCATCCCCGCAGTTATTTCCTGCCTTATCATCCCAGTCAGAATCCGGAGGGCTACCAGCCGTGGGAGAGAACCGAACGTGAGCATCAGCTACTGGCAGATGCCGTTAACGCCGTCAGCGCCCAGATACCCGAGGACCTGGATATAGATTACAACGATGACGGCTATGTGGACAATGTCTGCTTCATCATTCGCGGAGTGCATTCCGCCTGGGCGGACCTGCTCTGGGCCCACCGCTGGGCTCTATATTCTAATAATGTTTATATCAATGGATTACGGGTCTGGGATTATACATTCCAGCCGGAAAATCAGAATACCGTACGCATCCTGGCCCATGAAATGTTCCATGCCCTGGGTGCGCCGGACCTCTATCACTACAATTTCGACGGCATCGCGCCTGCTGGTCCCTGGGATATCATGCACAACGGATTCGTGCACATGGGGGCTCACATGAAATACAAGTACGGGGGCTGGATCGAAGCTATACCTGAAATCACCGCCAGCGGCTTCTATACACTTCAACCCCTGACCTCTGACACCGAAAACTGCTTCCGGATCAATTCGCCCTATTCCACCAGCGAGTATTTTATGGTGGAATACCGTAAACAGGACCTTGATTCCTATGAAAGATACCTGCCCGGTTCCGGCCTGCTGGTCTATCGCATCGTCGAAGACTTGAACGGGAATGCCGGAGGTCCACCCGACGAAGTTTACATCTACCGGCAGCATGGGACAATAATGGATAATGGCTCCATTATAACCGCCAATTTCTGTTATGAAGAAGACCGCCGGGAGATCAACGACTACACTGATCCCTCCTGTTTTCTCAGTCAGGGCCAGGCCGGTGGCTTGAACATCCACAGCATTCAGACAGCTGATGAAACGATCACTTTTTACGTGGATTTCGCGGAAGAGGCAATCCCACCGCTGCTGACGATTACCAGTCCAGAATCCGGCGCCGTGCTCGCTCCGGGCCTGGAACTGATCACCTTCGATGTCAGCAGTGAATTCGGCGTACTGGAATACATAGCGCTTTACATCGATTATGTTATGATGATGGAATCCACCTGGCCTTTCTATGATTATGAATGGATCATCGGCGAGGAAGATCTGGGAGTTCATGACATCAGACTGATAGCTTACAACTCATTGGGTCTGGGGGCCAGTAACAGCCGTGAGGTGAGAGTAATCGACCCTGCCGCTGAGAACTGGTTCGCCTGGTTCACGGAAGACCCGGTTTACGACGGTTATGGCCGGGGTTGCATTCAGATTATGGCGGCGGTGGATTTCAATCTGGGTGATCGGGATTACTACGTGAAGAAAGTAGCCCTGAATATCGAACCTGATCCCTATGGCCAGCCGGAAACACCGGGACTGATCGGCTGCCAGATCGTCGAATTCAATCAGGGAATTACCGATAATGTGCTACTCGATATCGGGGAATTCATCTCACCTTTAACCGGAAGATACGAATATGACGTTTACAGCCAGTTGCCGGTCTCAGGCAGGATCGCCGTAGTTATGGACCTTCATTCTTACCAGCTGATACTGTTCGATATCACCGGCACTTCCGGGCACAGCTGGCTCACCGAGACCGACCGCCCCTGGGTGGATGCCGTGGCCAGCGGGATTATCGGAGCAGCCGATATTTCCCTGCTGCTCAGCACCGATCCCACTTTCTCGGATGAATTGTACCTGCCTCCTGCTCCCGGTCTCTCCCTCTCTAATTATCCCAATCCCTTCAATCCGGAAACCACCATCAGCTTCCAGCTGCCAGCTGAATGTCAGAAAGCTGAACTGACAATCTATAACATCAAAGGTCAAAAATTACGTTCTTTCCCCCTGAACCCATCAACTTCTGAACTCATGAACTCAATAACCTGGAACGGTCTGGATATTCAGGGAAATAAGATGAGCAGCGGCGTCTACTTCTACCGGCTGCAGGCCGGGACTCAGAATTACAGCCGGAAAATGGTGCTGCTGAAATGAAAATATTAAATATTTCTATCCTGATTGTTATGCTGATTACCTGCCTGGAAGCCTGGTCCGGGAAACAGGCAGAAACTGGGAATTCCCTGTATCTGGTACGCCTGGAAGATAATATTCTGGGTACCATTGATCTGCTGACCGCTTTCAATGAAAAAGGGAAAAACATCTATGATATAATTGAAAACGGCCATTATTACAATTCCTTTCTCCTGGAAATGACCATGGAATGCGGGAATCTTCTGCAGCAGATCCGGAATGCGGAAAATTTAACAGAAGAAGAGCAGGAATCACTCGTTCGGGCTCTGCTTGCTACTCTGAAACCGGATGTCCCCTTCCCGGAAGACAGGATTGGGAAAAAAGAAGATAAGGCCAATCGGCAATACCTGAGCAATGTCAGGATTGGGTTGGACCAGCAGTTGAAAGTGCTGCTGACGGATATTCTGCGGGAAGAAGAGGTGCTTTTTGCTGAAAAAGCCATGACCCAGAAATATCTTATGCTGCATTCCCGCCATTTTCTCTATTCCCTGCTTCAGGATTTTGTTGAACCTTATGCTGAACTCAGCCATGCCAACAGGGCATACCTGATCGAAATTATCAAATCGATCGAAGCCGGCCTGTGAAAAGTGGACGTTCCCTGAACATTTCCCATCCCGAGTTCGGGCCGGTTGAATTAAGGCTCAGCAGTAAAGCCAGAAAACTGCGGATTCAGCTGCGTCCCTTTCAACCTGTTCTGCTTACTGTTCCAGTGCGGGTTTCCAGACAAGAAGCCCTGTTTTTCCTGAACTCCCGCCGGAACTGGATCAGAAAACATCAGTCC
>JAFGEH010000216.1 GCA_016931665.1 Candidatus Cloacimonadota bacterium
GTCCTGGCCGTCTACGTTATCGTTTTAGAAGAATGATCATCTATCTATCATTTACAATTATGCCCTGTGGCTTATTTTATGCTTTGAATAAAATGATATCGACCTTCGTGATTAACAATCCTTATCAATACCATTCGTCTATATTACTCCGTGCGAATTTCCTGATAAAAACCCTGATTAGCTGGTTCTTGCCCTGGAGAAATTATCCCGGCCTCACCTTATTGATAACGTTGATTGTTATCCTTATTATAACTCTGCTCTGTTATAAGAAACTGATGCTGAAGATCAGGGAGAATAATCGCTTATTGCTAAGCTTAGGTATTATATCGATCGTGTTTATCTCAATATTTTTAATCAACCCTGATGCCAGTCAGATTAATGCAATCAGGAACATAAGCCCTTTATATCTTCCTCTTCTGGTTTTACTACTGATTGTTATTGATTCATTCTGGGATATGATCAAAGAAAAAGGGGAAGGGGGGATAATTAATACTTTATTAATTTCTATCCTCTTACTGGTTTTAACTCTGCAGCCTATCGCTCAGATTTTTGAGACCATAAAGATAATGAGGTGTGATAGCTGCGATCTTGATAAGATTCCAACATCCAAGCAGTTGGAATGGCAACAGACAGACAGCTGTATTGATAGTTTTAAGGGCTTATTCAATACAAGATGAACATTCGAGGAAAAAATCTATGCTAGAATTGAAAATTCCTGGCTGGAAAGTATTAAACATTAATCATCTTGTTTTAGATTTCAATGGGACTCTGGCTGAAGATGGAAGAATATTACCCGGAATCAAGGAGAAGCTGATAACGCTCTCAGAGAAGGTGGAGATTCACATTTTAACAGCAGACACCCATCAGGGAGTTAGAAAGAGTTTCCTGGGATGCAATTATCATATTGAGATTATTCCAGATTCATCCCAGGCCAGCTGCAAGTGCCAATATATACAACAACTGGGAGCTGATTCCGTTGTAGCTGTTGGCAATGGCAATAACGATGCTTCCATGCTGGCCGAAGCAGCCCTGGGTATCGCAGTAATTCAGAGTGAGGGGGCTTCAGCCAGGACAATTGCAGCGGCGGATATAATATTTAACGATATAGAAAAGGCCTTAGAAACTCTTAATAATCAATGCCGGCTGATTGCTTCATTGAGATGCTGATCCGGGCAGCAGAAATAATATCCTAATAATGATATTTCTTGCCCTTTAAAATTGTAAAAGCGCGGTAAATCTGCTCTGCCAGTAATAACCTGATCATTTGATGAGTAAAAGTGAATGGTGAAAAACTAAGCAGATAGTCCACAGACTTGATGACATTGGCGGATAATCCGTATACCCCGCCTATAATGAATTGGATATCTTTGGCAAGATGGCTATTCATAAAAGCAGCAAATTCCATTGAATTCATCAGGTTACCTTTTTCATCAAGTGCTATCTTAAAACTGCCGGGATGTATATACCTGAGTATAATTTCAGATTCTTTCAGTTTAACAAATTCTTCCGTTGAATTTGAAGACAATTTATGATCTGGTAGTATTTTCATGCTGATCGGACAATATCGGGCTATTCTGGGCAGATATTCGTTCAGTCCGCTGGTAACATAATCCTGCCGGGCTTTACCCAGACAAATTATCTCAATCATGAAATAATGATAATCAGGAGCAGATTATACCAAGAGCTATTGAATTCAATTTGGTCTGGGAATCATCGGACCTGGATGTTATCAATATTGGTGCCTGAGCACCCATCACGACATGACCCACCTGCAGATGGGCATAATATGTCAGAGCTTTACCGAAAGTATTGCCGGTTTCAATACTTGGCATTATCAACACATCAGCGAAACCGGCGACATGAGACTCTATCCCTTTAATGCGAGCGGATTCGAGTGAAATGGCATTATCAAGAGCGAGAGGACCATCCACAATACATCCCGGGATCTGCCCTCTCCGATTCATTTGAGTGATAATGGCTGCATCGACGGTGGCCGGCATTTTGAGATTTATTATTTCCACAGCAGCTATCAGGGCTACTCGAGGTTCAGGATTCCCCAGGGCATGAGCAACTTTAACCGTATTATTGATCAGGAAGATCTTTTCTTCGACGGTGGGATACATAACTATCCCGCCGTCGGTCATCAACGTAAGTCTGTCGGGAGTTTCAAAGACAAATACATCCGACAGCATACCAGTTGTCTGCAATCCCCTTTCCTTGTTCAGAATAACATTCATTAATTGAGAGGTTGTTATTTTACCTTTGAGTATAAGTCCGGCATTCCCTTTCTTCACTTCAGATACAGCTATTTGGACACAGGTGTCGGGAGAAGATTCGTTAATGATTTCAAAAGCCGATTCCAGAGCTGGATCCTGATCTCTGATCATGCTGCGAATTATCTTTTCTTCTCCGATCAAAATGAAATCAGCTATACCTTCGGATTTACCTTCGATGGCAGCTTTGATGGAAGATATTGTGTCAGCACCAGGTATAACCACCCGCTGAGATGGCCTGGACTTGACTGTCTCCCATAATTCAGAAAAGCTTTTTATCATCTCTCCTCCGATTTTTTGAGGGATAAGATCAGCTTGAAAAATTAACGGTCAAGAAATTTATTCTGCTGTTAATTATAACATGTATCTCTATCATCCTGAAATTCCTTGACATTAAACTGTTCTATTCTTCTCGTTGTGACAATTGTATAAGGAAGATTATGGCTTTAAAAAAGAGATGGTTTATTACATTAACATCGACCGAGTATTCGCGGCCGATTAATTTCGTTATATCCCGAAATGCTGGAATTACAATGGCCGTTATGCTTGGTCTTTCAATTATAATTCTGCTTGCCGGCATATATTATGCTGTTTATAATCAAACGCGGATTTATGCCGCCCAGCATCTCCTTGCCGAGAATGAACTTCTGAGGGATAAGATCGAATCCCTCTCCACAGAAATCGATTCCATTCTTACCAAGCTGAGATTGATGGAGGAATGGGAAGACGAGATCAGGTCTGAAAAGAATCTTAAAACAATCGACAAAGATATACGCGAGATGGGAATCGGCGGTATACCCCAGGTTGACACTACCTTCTATTTCGATTCCGGATTGAATCTGAATTTCAATCTGCTTCTTAGTAAGTTAGCCAAATTGAACAACAAAGTTGAATTTGATTATCAAACGCATCAGGAGCTGCTGGATCAGGTTAAACTGAAGGAACTGCTTTACAGGAATACACCCTCGATCTACCCGACTTACGGCCGGATAACAGACAGCTTCGGCTGGCGCATTCATCCTCTCACCAAAAAGAGTACTTTCCATAATGGACTTGATATCGGGAATAAAATAGGCACTCCTGTGTACGCTACAGCTGATGGAGTAGTAAAAAACGTTACCAAAATGAAGTTGATTGGAAATTATGTGGTGATTTCCCATAAATTCGGTTATCAAACTGGCTATGGTCACCTTCATAAAATACTGGTTGCTCCGGGTGAGCAGGTAAAAAGGGGACAGATAATAGCCCTGATGGGTAATTCTGGCAGATCAACCGGCACTCATTTACATTATGAGGTTTTAAGATACAACAAACATAGAAATCCCTATAATTATCTAAATAAACTTGAAGATGATATCATTTTATCCAGTGATTAATATTCAGAGATTTCTGTACAAGTGATACAGTTTATGGATCAAAAGAAATCCGATAAAGGCAAGGTCTTGAAGAGCGAACTAAAATTTGAAAAAGCCATTATTCGCCTTGAACAGATCGTTACCGAGCTTGAATCGGGAGTGGATGAGCTTGATAAGGTTGTAGCTCTTTTCGAAGAGGGTTCGCAATTAATTTCTATCTGCAATACCAAGCTGAGTAAGATCGAGAACAAAATTGAATTCCTAGTCAAAGACCTGAATAATCCGCAGAAAGCAGGAAAGGAATAACCGGTAATGAATAAAATGCTTCTCAAGAAAGACCTTAAGGAAAAGAGGGAATTGGTCAATATCGAGGTTGACAGGTTCCTTCCCCGTAAGGACGAATACCCCAAACAGATACATAAAGCAATGCGACATACTCTTTTTGCCGGCGGGAAGAGACTGAGGCCCTATCTTCTCATTAATACCTACCTGTTATTTGCTGATGAAATCAGGAAGATCCTGCTGGTTGCCGGTGCGGTTGAAATGCTGCACAGTTACACATTAATTCATGATGATCTGCCTGAAATAGACAACGATGACTATCGTCGCGGTAAACGATCATGTCATATTATCTACGGATCTGATATTGCTTTGCTGGCGGGTGATGCTTTACTGGTTTATGCCTTTGAGGCCTTGAACCTTGCTCCGATTGATGAACGGCTTAAACTGAACATGATCCGTGAAATGGCTATTGAAGCGGGTCATAGCGGGCTTATAGCTGGACAAATGGTGGATATACTGAGTGAAGGAAAGAAAATTGATAAGGATGTTCTTGAATACATCCATAATAATAAAACAGCTCGTCTGATCAAACTTCCAATAAGGTTCGGCTGTTATCTGGCAGAAGCTCCCGAGGAAGATCAGGCCAGGATGGAGAAATTCGGAGAAAAAATCGGTTTAGCTTTTCAGATTGTAGATGATATCCTCGATGTGGAAGGCCAGGATAAGACCCTGGGGAAAAGCACTGGTAAAGATGTCCAGGTAAAGAAAGCTACTTTTCCTGCTGTTTATGGCTTGGAGAAATCCAAGAATATGGCGCGTAAATTGATTGAAGAGGCAAAAAACCTGCTGGATCCCTACGGAGAGAAAGCAGATATTCTAAGATTGCTCTGTGATTTCATCTACAATAGGAAATTTTAAGATCCCATTAACAGAAATTATAATTAATCATCCTGAAAGAAGTCAATGATAAAAGTTATAATCCAGAAACTTACCCCCCATGCCAGAACTCCGGAAAGAATGACTTCTCTGGCGGCAGGTTATGATCTTTATTCCAGTAATGCAGAAATAATCGAAATACCTCCTGCCAGCATGAAAGTTATCCCCACTGGCATTGCCCTAAGCCTGCCCGCTGGTTACGAAGCCCAGATCCGCCCCCGCAGCGGCCTGGCCAGTCAATATCAGATTGGAATTCTTAATTCCCCGGGCACAATTGATGCCGATTATCGCGGTGAAATTAAAGTAATATTATTTAATTTCGGGGAAAGAATTTTTACAGTAAAACCTTATTCCAGGATAGCACAAATGATTTTTACCCGTCATGAGACAATAGAATTTGAAGAAAGAATTAAACTGGACCAGACTGAGAGGGACAAAGGGGGATTCGGGCATACAGATCAGGATAAGGCCTGAATGATTCACAATCCTTCTGTCCTGCTTCCATTTGGTAAGAAAATATTACAGAATTCTCCAGGCCAGGGCATTTCAAGTGATACCGAATTTCTGGTGAGAACGATCCTGGCAAAGGAAACCGCCGAGAATCTGCGTTTGCTGGATCTGGGAAGCGGCAATGGTATTATATCTATCATGATCTCCCATTATAAAAAGAGCTGGAAGTGTTGCGGACTGGAAATCAATCCCCTTCTGCATGAACTTGCCATTGAGAATGCCCGTTTATCGGGCAGTAAATCCCGGTTTATTTTAGGTGACCTCAGAAATTTCGACAGCGCTGAGAAATTTGATCTGATTACCTCCAATCCTCCCTACTACCCCTGTAAGCATGGCCATTTAAGCCCGAACCCGGAAAGAGCAGCTTCCCGGCATGAAATACTTTGCAGAATTGATGACATTATCGCTGCGGTCTGCAGAGTTATGAAGGATACCGGAACAGCCTATATAATGTATCCTGAAAGCCGCTGGCTGGAATTTGAAAAAAAAACAAAAAAAGTTGACCTAATAATTAGGCATAAGAATATAACAGAAAATACGAAAAAAGTAAGATTTATTGCCGAAGTGGAGAAATATCGGAAATGATCCAGATAGAGAATCTGATCCTGAACCGCCAGAAAGATATTATTCTGACTATTGAAAATTTAAAATTGGATAAGGGCAGGAAGATATTGCTGGTTGGGGACAATGACAGTGGTAAAAGCATTCTTATCAAAACACTTCATGGTTCCTATCATCATTTCAAAGGCAATATCTTATTTAATGATAGAGCCAGATTGTTTCCCAGAAAAAAGGAACACTCTCTTCTGGTGGATAATACGTGTCAGGTACTTAATGATGAAAATGTCTGGAAAAATCTCACTCTCCCCTGGTCCGAAATATCTGCCACCAGAAAACAGAAGATGCTTGATTTGTGCAAAATAGCGGGACTACAGGAAAACCTCAGCATTAAACTGGGCTTATTATCTTTTTCAGCTCAGAAAATGGTGGAATTGATCAGAGCGGCAGTACAGCTTCCCTTATTATTGCTGCTTGATGATTTCGACAACTACTTCGATGCAAAAAAAGAAGAAATTGCCCTTGAGATTTGTAATTATGCCGTTAACAGTGGCAGCACTGTGCTGGCAACCAGCAAAAGACTTCTGACTGGATTTGACCAGACCTTCCGTATCCAGAATAATCGGGTGGTAAGCTTGTGAGAAAAGGTATAATCCTTGCACTGCTGGTGTGTCTGATTATTCTGGGAAGTTGGAACTTTCTGCATATTTTTATCCAGCATAAGAGAATTGAAATTAAGAATAATATTCAGAGTATTCCATTCTTTCTCATCTCCAGATATATTGAAACTCTGCATCTGGCGGCTGTCAAGCTTGATTCTCTCGGTTATATTGCCAACATAAGTTGGGAACCCGATTCGCTAGTTGCCCGGAAATTGTACTCAACTTATAATTTGCAGGAAGCAGGAAACATTCTGGACCAATACCGATTACCTCATGTAATGCAGATATTTCTGCGCGGGGATAAAATTAACATGGAAGAATTTGTCCGGTTCCGCGATTATTTTAAAAACTTCAGTGGCATCCAGATCGGATATAATGAACAGCAATATACAAAACTTTTTAATGAAGAATTATCGCTTCGTAAAATTTACCTGCCGGTAAATATAATAATTATTGTACTAACGGTTCTTATTCTGACTGTTCTGCAAATTCATAATGAAACCCGGAGTGATTATTTCTGGCAGATATACAAACGAGCAGGGGGCAGAAAAAATACCCGTAATCGAAATTACTGGGAAAAATCCCTGATTCTCGTGTTTGCTCCGCTAACGTTGAACATCGGAATTTACTTTTTAATGTTAAGTTATGAAGTTGTTTCATGGAAAATTGATCCGAGATTGTTTATTCTTGAAGGGGTTACAATTCTCTTCAGTGTAATCCTGACCAGAATAATACTGGAAGACAAGTTCTCATGAAGAAATATATTCCAAATTTCCTGACAATTTCCAGAATCATTCTGGTTCCGGTTTTCATCTGGCTGATCTACTGTGTACAAAGCAAAGAAGGGATAATCTGGGCTACAGCAGTTTTCATTCTGGCCAGCATCACTGATTATTTCGATGGTATGCTGGCCAGGAAATTCAAAGTGATCTCCGAATTTGGCAAAATAATGGATCCTCTGGCCGATAAAATTCTTGTCCTTAGTGCCCTGATAGCTTTGTCTATCCGTTTGGAACTCATCAGTCTGGTCACAGTGATAGTAATTTTAATCAGGGAAGTAATAGTATCTCTATTCCGGGAGTATTTCGCTTCCCGGAAAATATTTATCCCCGCTAATATCTGGGGCAAGATCAAAACTTTCATGCAGATGGTCGGCACCATAGCAGCATTACTGGTTTATACGATACAGGCAACAACAGATTTCAGGATTTTTCCACAGGAATATGTTTATGATGTTTTTAATTTCTATTTCTGGATAATAGCCATTATCACCTGGTACTCGGGATTTCAATATTTCTTTAATATTATTGGTCATAAGAAGAAATGAGCAAGGTATTAATTGTCCTGTTAATTATTTTATCAGTCTTTTCCTGTTCCAGACAGGAAGCGAAACATGATCCCGGCGGCAGACCACTGGATAAAAGAAAACCAATGTCCTGGGGTCAGCAACAGAATATATACATTTTTGCCGATGATAATGTGTGGAAATATGGAGAAACATATCTCAGAAACAGTCTGGAAAGATATTATTTCACAACAGAGAATGAAACGTATTTTGAGATCCGGCGTATATCAATAGATCAATTGGAGCAGTTCTACCGATTTAATAATCTGATTTTTTACTGCGATCTTGCCTCTGAGGCACCGGTATCTTCTTATGTTAAAAGAATTATGGGGGAGCAGGTAGCAGCCGATGTTAGTGTTGATGCTGCAAGGCTTTATCCTCAGCATAATCTCTGGGCAAACGATCAATATGTATTGTTTATCTTAGGTGACACTGAAGAAAATCTGCTCAAACTGAACATCCTGCAGGCAAACAGAATATTTGAACTGTTCCGGCAGAAGCTCTATGATCGGATCTCAAATAAAATCTTCAGCAGTCCGGTTTATCCAGCCGGTGAATTCAGGAATTGGCCCTGGACTTTGCAGCTTCCCCGGAATTATCAGTTATACCGGAATCTGGAGAACGAGAATTTTGTTTCTTATCTGGCCCGGGCAAAAGAAAAACCTGACCGCTATATCTCGGTTTATTATGAACCGATGCTTTCCGATAGTATTGACAGGGAATGGCTTAAAGAAACCAGAGCTGATCTGGCCTGGAAGTTTTATGATGAAGATTATTTTCTGGATAAAGATATCAAATTCGAAAAAATTAACCTGGGTGAACGGGAAGCCTGGAAACTATCAGGAAGATGGCAAAACCGCAAACATGTGATGGGAGGAACTTTCCAGTCATATGCTTTCTATGATAAAATAAACCGGATTGCTTATTTGATTGACAATTCAGTTTATTTCCCAGAGGGTTTTAAATTAGCAGCTCTGATCGAATTAGAGATTATCAGTCAAACTTTGGCTATAAAATAGCCTGAAAAGGAGTTTAAGATGTATAGATTGATCTTGGTCCTATTATTTATGATGATCATTACTGTGTTAACCGGCTACGAGATGAACACGTTGATCGAAGCACCAACCGCCGGCATTTTACAGAGAGGTGAGGCGGAGATATCAGCTAAAATCTACAAAAACAACGGCTTGATCCTGGGCACCAAAGTCGGCCTTTTCCCCCGATTCATGTTCGGGGTTTATTACGGAGCCGAGCAGATTGTGGGGAATCAGGATCCGGAATGGCATGACCGTGTAGAGTTCAATGCGAAATTCAGGATCATGGATGAATCAGCTGCTTTGCCGGCCTTTGCCGTGGGATATGATTCACAGGGACATGGGAACTATTATTCCAGTGCCAAACGGTACGATATTAAATCAAAAGGATTTTTTGGAGTATTCAGTAAGAATTATTATTTTCTGGGCAATCTTGGTGTGCATCTGGGAGCAAATTACAGTCTGGAGAGAGAGGATGATGATACTGATCTGAATTTATTTGCTGGCATAGATAAATCCATCGGGGATGTACTGGTTTTGATCTGTGAATACGATGTGGCCTGGAATGATAATGAAGACTGGCAGGATCAGGCTCTTTCCACTACCATTAAAGGTCTGGGGCGCGGTTATCTGAGCACCTGTCTGGATATTCATTTCACGGAATATCTTGTGCTGAAAATTGCTTTTTACGACCTGCTGGAGAACAGGCCTGATACGGAAGGAAGCGACAGAACTATCAGCCTTTTGTATTATATGACATTCTAATAACCATTTATGTGCAAGTCCCTTCTTTTCTTATTGATGATATTGCTGCTGGCTGGTTGCGCCAGCACTGGAAATTCAGCTTACAAACCTCAGGATTCAATTCTTAACTACGAAGCTCTGCATTATTATTCCATGGCCGAAACAGCTATCCAGATGAGGGATTTGCACTCTGCTGTTGATCTCTTAAAAATAGCAGCCAATAAAGCTCCTGACAGCATCCAGATCAGGGAACGGCTGCTGGAAGTAATGAACCAGCAGGCCCAAACCAAACCGGAGATACGAGAAGAGATAATCCTGTTAGGTGAAGAATACTACAGAAAGCAGCTCTACTCTCCGGACATACTGCTTTATCTGGCAGAATCTTATAATTACCGGAAGGAATATGACAGAGCAGGTTTCTTTCTGCAGTTGGCTTTAGAACAACGCCCCACAATGCACTTATATGCTTCTTATCATCTTTTTTTAAGAAAGAATCAGGGAGAAACCAGAAGAGATCTGCTGGAAAAAGCCCTGGACTTACCCTGGCAAAATCAGGAAGATGTATTATTCGTAGCTGATCTTTTTCGTGCCATAGATCCGGAACAAACAGCCAGTATTATGGAAAAAGCTTATGATACCTGGAATGATGAAAGAACACTGCGGTTACTCCTGACGGCTTATGAAAATCTGGGAAAGCAGGGAAAGATTAACGAAGCCATCCAAAACCGGCTTGATCAGAAATTGGAAACTTCAGATTTCCTGAAAATCCATTTGATCAGCAATTATTTCCAGGAAAGAGAATTTCAAAAAGTAGTGGATAACAGCAAGATATGCCTGGAAATCAACCGCGACCCGCTGCTGCGTTACCTTTTCTTCTCCGCTTTCAGTCTGAATCTGGAAGAACTGGCGCTGAATGCCGGAAAAACTGCTTTGAGTGTAGGAGATCTGCCAGAGGAATTGCTTTCCAGTTTTCATGCCTATTATGCCTTTGCTCTCCTTAAAACAGGAGATGATGATCAGGCAGCTTTTCATTTCGCAGCTGCGGATAATCTGGAGATTTCAACTCAGCTGTTAACTGAATACGGAGTACTTTCCGGTATGGAAGATGAACGGATCGAAAATTTCCTGACTCTGATCCGGGAAAAATCTTCTACCGACGATTTTGGAAATTTTATCACAGCTTATATCTACACCCTTCTCGACCGCAAACTTCAAGGTGCAACCTTCATGGATAAAGTAAACAGAGAATATTTAAAGAAAAATGATCAGCTGCTTTTTGCTGCCATATCCTATCTGAATAATCAAAATAATGTGGAAGAGGCTTCCAAACTGCTGGATCTGAGGGATAACAGGAGTCCTTCGATCCAGGAAGTACTGGGTTTTTATTACTATAACATTGAAGCAGATTCTCTGGCCTTCAATTATTTCCTGTCTGAGCTGAATTCCAATCCTCAGCCGACAGCCGGTATTTTTATTGTAATTTCTATTCTGGGAGAACGATTGGGTAAAATCGAGGAGCTGGTAAAAATTCTTGATAAAGCTGTTACTCTGTACCCCGATAATGCAGAAATTCTTAACATCCTGGGTTATACCATAGCTGACCATAATTTACGTGACAGGTTTGAACAGGGTGAGAAATTGTTATTAAAAGCAGTGGAACTGGAACCGGATAATGCCATGTTCTGGGACAGCCTGGCCTGGCTTAACTTTCGCCTGAATCGTTTTGAACAAGCACTGGCAGCCATGCAGAAACCGCTGGAAGCAGGAATTGAGCATAGTGAAATTGCCTATCATTTGGGAGAAATATATTTGAAACTGAACAAGATCACGGAAGCACGAAAATATCTTAACCTGGCCATTGATCTTGACACGGAACCTGCTTCCGTGCAAAACGCCAGTGAGTTGCTGGAGAGTTTAAATAAGAGGTAATCATGAAATTTGTATTTAACAGATTAAACAGTTTATTACTGATCGTTGCGCTTGTACTTACTATTGCCGGATATATTATCATGGGTACTGGCGATAAGACCATCTCACCTATTCTACTGATAATTGCCTACGCTGTTATATTTCCCATGGCGATCATGGCCGGCAGCAGGAAAAAATCCTGATTCCCGAGTAATTTAACTAATGCTGAACCCTTATCTTTCAGAAGAATTCACCGCTAAAATTGATAACTTCAACCTGCGGGCAAGATTGATTGTGGAGGGATTCATTATCGGTCTTCATAAATCACCCTATCACGGCTTCAGCGTTGAGTTTTCCGACCATCGGCAGTATAATCCCGGAGATGCTATCAGCAACATCGACTGGAAAGTATATGCGAAAACTAATCGTTATTATATTAAAAGATATGAAGAAGAAACCAATCTTAAGTCTTATATCCTGATAGACCACAGTAAATCGATGGGTTATACTTCTGGAGATATGACCAAGCTGGATTATGCCAAGGCTTTTGCTTCAGCATTGACTTACCTGATGATCTCCCAGCAGGATGCTGTGGGACTGTTAACTTATACGGACAAGATAACCAGTTATCTTCCGCCCCGCTCAATGCGGTCTTATCTGAATGAACTTTTCCGGGAATTGTACCGGCTGGAGGCCCGGGAGCAAACTCAAACCGCCTTCGTGCTTCATTCCCTGGCAGACCGGATAAAAAAACGTGGCTTGATTATAATTATTTCAGATCTGATTGATGAACCTGAAAGCATTCTCCAGGGATTGCAGCACTTTCGCCATCAGAAACATGAAGTGATTATATTTCATATCCAGGATCACCAGGAGATAAAGTTCGACTTCAAATACGAAACGGAATTTGCTGATGCCGAGACGGGTGAGAAAATCACGGTGTCACCCTGGCAGATAAAACAGGATTATCAGAAATCATACAACTCGAATATCGCCTATTTGCGTTCCAGGTGCCATGAATCACTAATTGAGTATAATCCCATCACCACAAATACCAGCTATGAAGAAAATTTACTTCAGTACCTGATCAAGCGTTCCCGCTTAATGTAATTATTTGATCAATAGACATTTCTTTACATCAACAGTTTTGCGGTCAACAACCAGGTGGTAAAAGTACAGGCCTGAGCTTTGCTCCGAAGCGTTCCATAACAGATGATAGTTACCCGGTTCCTGGACTTCCTGCAGCAGTATCTTAACAAGTTCCCCTTTGATATTGAAGATTCTAACAGATACCATACCACCCTGAGCCAGTTGATAGGAGATTCTGGTCTGCGGATTGAAGGGATTGGGTATATTCTGGAACAAAGTGGTAATGACGGGCAGTAAGTTATCCTCAGAAGAAGCTGGTGTTGTTTTAATAACCACATTGGAAAAAGAAGGCAGAGATTCAACATTATTGGTATGGACAGCTGTTATGGCAAACTGATAGTTGCCGGGCTGAAGTGATGGCCAGGTGTCGTCAATATAAGTTGTATCAGTTACCGCCATACCGATCAGAGACCAGTTCTGGGTATTATATAGTTCACTCTGAGGAAAGCGGTAAATATTATAAGATTCAAAGCTTCTTTCTTCCTTACTGCTGTCATTAATAGTCACTAATGAATAGGTGGGGACCAGTTCGCGAGATAGTTCACCAAAGTCAAAACCATGGGCTCTGATCAGCATATTGCGTGTAAAATAAAAATCTCCAATATCAGTCCAATCACCGGTATTCCAGTTTTCAGAGGCCAGTTGAGTGCCCGGAACGAACTCCCAGGGAGCTCCGATGCCATCATCCAGGGCCATCCCGGTATAGATGTTAGGTGTAATCACCCCAACAAAGAAGCCATTGGGTGCATTAACCGGCGAAGGCAGGGAATAGATATTCCATTGGTTATCAGTATTGGGTAAATTACCTGTGAGCAGAAGCTGTTGTCCGGGATCCGGTTCAAAATAAGAATCCAGACCCAGAATCAGAATTTTTGCAGTAGAATGGGCACCATATACGGAGGTCAGGTACCAGTGTACTTCCTCGATCCTGGCGTTATGTGCATGCACCGCACCGAATACAGCATTAGGCAGAGTCTGACTGAAACCGATCTGGGTGACCTGGTTGCCGTCGTCATAACGGAATTCACTATTGCCAATTCCGGGAGGATCCCAGGTGAGAGTAACCAGTGTTCCGGTATCATTCTGTTCAGCCTGCAGGTTGGCAGGAGAGATAGTGATCTCATTCAGGGTAATTGTACCAAGATCAATATTATCTGTTCCCACAACAATATTTTCCGTATAGCTTTGATATTCCTCATGAGAAATTTCCAGATAATAGCTGTTGTTTGAATATATCCCGCTGATATTAAAGTAACCGTCTATTCCGCTTGAAGTTTGATATGTAGTGAATCCTGAGAGGCTGACAGTGGCATTTTCCAGTCCAGCCTGAGGGTCATCGCTGGCTACTACCCGGCCGGATAGATCAACCACACCCAGGGGGTTGAGTGTGAAATCAAGATTCAGGGTCTGGCCCTCTTCAACCGTACCCGGTAATGACTGGCTGTTGTAACCGAAAGCTGCTGCCGTGAAAGTATAATTCCCCACCTGAATATTTCCCAGGTAGTAATAGCCTTCCGTATCAGTGTAAGAGATCAGCTGCGTGCCTTCAATATTCACCTGAGCATTGGGAATGGGGGCATCTTCATTATCAAAAACAAAGCCTTCAACATTGCCCATAGCTCCCTGAAAGAAGGTAAAAGTAGTATTGGGATGGATATTGAACATATATCCCTCAGGGGGATTGTATGGATCCAGAATCATTACATTATCCCTTTCGTATCTTGTCCTGTCGGGATATTGTGGTGTTGTTGATACAACGAATTTATCCTCAGTGCCATAGCTGTTGGTATCCAGAGGGCGATGAGCCATAATAATCAGATTATTCCCTTCATAAAAATAGGGAGTGGTAAGATTAATGGTAATTTCATTCTGTCCGGCCGGATAATCCACATTGCCGTCAAAGACTTGAGTGAGTTGAGAGGCCGGTACCCATCCGGCTGCAAGATCCAGGGCAGTGGTTTCACCCATCCAGATAACGGTAGGCTTCTGCATGAGTGTATTTTGAAAATTATTATAATAAGTAATACTGGTTATGAACCCGGTGACATTGCCGAGTTCAGCGGATTGATATAGCGTTTCGGTGAGGCTGTTCAGATACTGGAAGCTGACTGGTACCCGATTATTCAGGTCTGTACCAGTTCCCACGGTTACCTGGAAAATGCCCTGGGGAAAGATCTCGATATTAAGAGTGGAAGTGGTATTGTTATTCGGGTTTTCATCTCCAGTAAGATCAACCCGGCCATAAATTGATGTGGTGCCAGCAGGTTCACTGACAGGAATATTCCAGACAAGAGTGTGGCTGACAATTTCTCCGGGCAGGATAGAAGTATTCACTGGCAGGCTGGCTAATTCGATATTACCGGCTTTGAGCAGTTTAATCAGATAAGAACTTTGAGGAAGATTACCGACATTTTTGACTGTGATCTGATAGGCTTCAGTATTCCCGGCATTAACAATGGATGAACCGGACAGGGTCAAGGCAGCCAGATCGTTATCATAAACAGTCGGCTGGCCAATAATAACGATATCGTCCAGACAGACACCGTAGCCATAATCATCCAGTGCTTCAAAGGCTACATAATAGGTTGTACTGGGATCGGGCAGGGTAACTGTTCTTTCGACCCAATCAGGAGTATTTTCCAGGAAGGAAGTGATCAGGTTCCAGTTACCGCCGGGTGAATTTTTATAATAGATATGGAGCTGATCCTGATCCCCCGCCCAGACAGCCTGAGCATGCCAGAAGTTAAGAGTGCCATTATTGGCCGTACCCAGATTAAGTTCCGGTGTGATCAGTCTGGTAGAATTTCCGGTAGTGTTATGTAAAAAGGCAGCGTTGTACGTGCCGGAATGTGCAGAGGGAGGATGACTCAAGTAACCACCGGTCTGAACAATCCAGTTATTGCTTCCACTTACATATTCCTGAGACCAGTCAGCAGGCAGTGAACCTGATTCAAAATCCTCTTCCAGCAGAAATTGAATGCCCTCCGGCAGGACATGAATATTAAATGATTCAGTAGTATTGTTATAGGGATTCTCATCTTCCGGCAAGTCAACTTCACCATAGAGGTAAGTATAGGATTCTGGCTCGCTGGCTGGAATATTCCAGAGGATATAATGAGTTGCCATCTGGCCGGGTTGAAGGCTTTCTGTGATCAGAGCCGAACCCAGCAGGATACCGCCTTCCCGGCGTAACCGGACCGTATAATTATTCTGGCTTTCGATGCCGGCATTTCTCACCATAATTCCATAAGAAACTGCAGTACCGGCAGTTACGGTATTTTCGCCTGTTAGGGATACGCCCTGCAGATCGGCATCATACATGGGTTGGCCATCTACATGAATATTATCAAGACACACGCCATAACCATACTCGGCATACCCTTCAAAAGCAAGATAATAAGTTGTACTGGGATTGGGCAGAATAAGGGTCTCCATGGTCCAGGAAGGAATATTTTCCGTATACGATGCCAGTAATGACCAGTTTCCCCCGGGAGAATTTTTATAATATACCTTTAATTCATCCTGATAACCTACCCAGGACTGTTGAGCATGCCAGAAAGTGAGAGTACCTGCTTCCTGAATTCCCAGATTAAATTCTCTCGTAACCAGTCTGGTAGTAGCACCTGATGTACTGTTATAAAAGAATCTAGCATTGAAAAATCCTTCCTGGGCCGTGGCGGGATGGCCGTTGTATCCTCCGTTAGTGTAAGTCCAGTTGGCATTTCCCGAAACAAATTCCTGACTCCACCCATCTGGCAGTGATCCGTTTTCGAATCCTTCCTGAAGAACAGTTTCTGCCAATAATAAAACAGGTAATAATAGCAGTAATAACACAAAATATAAATTTTTCATATTTTCCCCTCTTATTTCTCTAGAAAAGACTGTGTATGAAACTGTTTAAAAAGAAATTTATCAGAATGACCAGGATAATTAACAGAATTGTAATAAACCATAAAACAAAGGCATGGATACGGGCTTTTCCCCCGGAAACCAGAATTGTATTTCGGATAACTCTTTGACCTGGTGGGGGATATTGTTGACTTCGAAAGATCCTTATTCCCATTGTTATCAGATAGATGCTCAGGACAAAGAATGCCAGATTATTGATTAGTAAAAGTATATGAATAAGCTGCACAGATTTATCCAGGGCAAGGCTCGGATATTGCTCAGCGAGAATGTTCAGATATAAGAAATATTTCTGAAGATAGAACCAGATAACCAGAGCAGAAAATATAATGATTAATACAATTATCAGTACTTGTTTCCGTAAGCGGGGGTCAGCCGAAACTATTATTTTTTCACCGTTTCCATTCATTATCATACCTCCCGGACAATTATTTCAAAATCCAGGCGGGGATAGTATGTCAATTAAAAAACGGAGATAGAGGTTATCTCGTTAGTGCCGGGCAGTCCGCAAGTAATTGATATGACCTTTACCAACTCCAGTTACCGTGCATCCAAGCTCGATATAGCGCTTTATTTTCAGATTACAGATGAAGTTTGAACAGTCAACAATCAGTGGTTTATAGAGACACATGCGCAACAGGTGGTCTGGATCAAGGTTGGTATATTCATTATGGCCAACGGCGAAGATTATTACTTCGGCATCTTTTACGGCATTTTCCAGGTCAGGCCGGATAATTACATTTTCCATTTCCGGCCAGTATTCCACATAGGGGTCATGGGCTTTTACGATTGCCCAGTTTTCATTCAGCAGCCTGATCAAGGTTTCAGATGGAGAATGTCTGGTATCGCCCAATTCCTCCAGATAGGAAATTCCTAGAACTGTTACCTTTATATCGTTCAACCTGGGAAAATGCTGGTGGACCAATTCGAGGGTATGAGCAGGCATAGTATCATTGATATTGACTGCGCTGATAGCCATATCGAGGGATCCTGGCAAATCAAAGATAGCTGACATGGACCAATTAGCCAGCACCGGGTCCTTGGTCAGGCAATAACCTCCCACTCCCAGGCTGGGTCGCAGCATATTATCGTGGGTACCCTGACGTTTTCTGATGGCTTTTCTTATCTGGTGCAGATTCACCCCGATCTGTTCGGCGAATTTCGCCCATTCCAGGGTAAGGGCAATATTAACTGCCCGGTAGGAATTTTCCATGACCTTCGCCAGTTCGGAAGCGTTAGTATTATCCACTTCTGTTAAAGGATAATTTTCCACATCAATGATATTACTCAGAAACTCCCGGGCCATGGTTTTGCTTCTATCATCAATTCCTGAATATACTCTCCAGAAATTACGTATCGACCTGACATAATTATTCCCTGGCATTACCCGTTCATAGGAATGAGCGATAAGGGGAGGAAATTTCTCTGTGTCTATGCCTCTCTTCTCAAATTCAGCTTCGATAATTGGTTTGATAACTTTCTCACAGGCCCCCGGCGGAACAGTGGTTTCAACCAGAATAAGACAGTCCGGTCTGATTCTTTCTCCCAGTGTACGAATCCCATCCCGGAAGGCTGAAAGATCGCAATAACCTTTAGCTGCATCACCAAAGGCTGGTTTGGTAGCATCAAGTTGAATATCAACTACGACTATATCGGCCAGCTCATAAACCTGATTCAGCCAGGTGGCACGGAAAGTTTTTTTCTCAAGAACTGTTCTCTTAAAGATTCCAGGAATTTCTGGATCAGAAGAGTTAACAGGGGAATGACCGCTATTGATCACTGGCACTTTCCAGTAGGATCTTAGTGAAGGTCTTTGCTGCCCATGCACAAAATAAAGAGGATTGCCCTGCGGATCAACTGCATCAGCAACCACTGCGGCCATTACGCAGCCGACAAAGCCCATACCCTGTACGGCTACGATCTTACGGCCGGAGCTTCTCTGCTGACAGGTGATTTCCTTGATTATGGCAAGTTCTTTCTGATCATCTTCCGGAGTTGGTAGATTATACTCTTTACCGTCAGGCGACAGGGAAAAGTTCTGCATACTATCTCCTTTCAAGACAATACTTGGCAAAGATTAAAAAATATTAGCAGAACTATTTACCGATCACACCCTCCTGACTTTGCTGCAGAAATTTATGGTATATTGTCGTGAAGTCAAACAATATTTTAATGAATGAATATTTTTTAGCATATCTTATTTCATTAATTGATTTTAATTCATACAGAAAGTCCAGCAGCCAATTATGGCAGTTTTTTTTCTGTCTGGGTCCGATACCTGCCAGCTTTCACTTCGAACAGTTTATAATTTTCCATACTCAGGAAATACTTTTCCAGGGCAAAATATGTAAAAGGTATCGTGATGAGTAAACCCAGGCCCGCCAATGCTGCTCCCAATATATTGATCAGGAGCAGAAGCAGAAGAAGGTAGAACTGTTGCCAGCGGGTTTGATCCCCAGCCTTATAACATATTATTATGGCTTGCACAGCATTAATTTTCTTTCTGGCCATCAGCAGAGGGGTCGGAGAGATAATCACCAGCCAGTAAATAATTAAAATCAGGCGGACGAGATTTAATATGGGATCGGTTGCCAGATTCAGAAGATAGCCGGTACAAACAACTTTTAGAACAAAAAAGTAAAGAATGGAAAGGAATATAAAAAACAGATAATTCGGGTAATATCCCAAATGTCTGAAATAAGATCTGATGGTCATGGGATTGCCAGAAAACGGACCGGGCAGGGAGAAAGGTATAATTAACAGCGGAAGCGAAAACA
>JAFGEH010000217.1 GCA_016931665.1 Candidatus Cloacimonadota bacterium
CAAAGATGAAAAGGCTGAGCAGGAAAATCTTCCTGATATTTCCAGTATATTTGTGGAATTCGATCTCCGGGATCTTCTTTTTCAGATAGCGGATCAACAGGAAAGTCTGCACCAGGGCGGAAAGAGAAGTGGCCAGCGCCAGACCGGCATGCTGCAGGAACTGCATGAGAATAAGGTTCAGCACGATGTTCAGAACCACGATGACTACTGAGATCCGCACGGGAGTGAGGGTATCTCCGTTCGCATAGAACACCGGGATCAGGATCCGGTTGACGCTGAAAAATACCAGGCCCAGTGCATAGCAGACCAATGCCCGGTTCGTCATGATCAGCGAGGTCTGATCAAAAGCACCCCGCTGGAAGACGATGCGCACCACATCTTCCCCCAGTCCAGCGATAACCGCGGTGAGGGGTAGCATAATGAAAGTTACTGCCACCAGGGCAAACCGCAAATTTTCGCTCAGAGTCTTCCATTCCCTGCCGGCTATCTGTCGTGAGAAAAGCGGTAGTACGGCGACTCCGGCGGAAACTCCGAATATACCCAGCGGCAACTGCATGAGGCGGTTACCATAATTGAGAGCAGCTAAACTGCCGGTTACCAGTAGCGACGCCAGGATCAGGTCCACTGCCAGATTGATCTGCCTGATCGCCAGCCCCACAGCACCGGGAATGAACCTCTGCCAGAGTGCTTTCAGGGCTTCACTGCCTGTTCTGAAATTGATCCCGAACCGGTAGCCGATCCGGGCGAGCAGGGGAAAATTCACCACAGTCTGCAATATTCCGCCCAGAACCACACCCCAGGACCAGACCACCGCCAGGCGTGCCAGATCAGTTTCGCCAGTGAGATTAATGAAGATCAGCAGTGAACCGAACATGGCCACATTCAGGAAGGCCGAGGTTAACCCGGGAATAAAATAATAATCATGAGAATTCAGGATCGAGATCAGGGTGGAAGACAGGCCGATCAGCATCAGATACGGGAACATGATCCGCACCAGCTTCAAAGCCAGCAGGTAGGTGATTTCATTGAAGCCCGGCGCCAGTAGTCTGACCAGCCAGGGTGCCAGGATTATACCAAGAAGGCAGATGATCAGAAGAATGGTAGTAAGAAAAGAAAGTACATTGACCGCAAATTTGAATTGGGCAGCAAATCCGCGTTTAATGCCGATCTCATTATAGATGGGCACGAAGGCGGCGGAAAGGGCTCCTTCACCGAATAATTTGCGCAGCAGGTTGGGAATCTGGAAAGCTGCCTGAAAGGCATCCGCCGCATAGGAAGTGCCGAAATAATTGGTCATAACGATATCCCTGATCAACCCGAAAACCCGGCTGATAAGCACACCCAGTGACATCGAACCTGTATTCCTGGCTATCCTGTTCTTGCTCATATACCGTTCCTGCTGGTAACATTCCCCGGTTACCGCGAATTTGTAAATCAATTTTCTTGTTTATATTTGACAATTCAACCCGGCTTCTTCTTTCTCAACAGGAGATTAGGCAATAACGGTAAACGATATGAGCAGAAAGATCTGGATCGCTACGATTACGGAAGCATTAAACTCGCTTCATCCCTACGCTGAAATCATGAAAAATGCTTTCAAATTCGATCATGCTATCGATAAATATGTTATTTATTCCAGTTTTCCGGTTGCTGGTTCCCTGGCCTCACAATTTTCTTCGATCGAAAATTTCGCTATCTGGCAGGAATCCCGCCTGGCAGATTTCACCGGTAATCTTAAGACCTGGGGATTGAAACCCCTTGAAATTGAACTTATGGCAGGAAATATCGGACCTTCCGGTTCAGGAAAACCTGCCACTGCTTCAATTCGTAATTATATCATCCTGGAAGCTCTGTCTGCCGGTGTTGAGATCATTCTGTTTCTGGGCGAAAAAGTCTGGCCGAGCATTTTAGTTGATGGCGGGGCTGAAGGCCCGGAATTGCGGGAAGTTGATGTTATCGGGAGCCATCTGGAATTTCTACACACCCACAATGATTTGCTGGCATCCACCAGCTGGTTTACGGGATATCATATTCCCATTTTTCAACATAATGAAGATTATATGAAGATTTTGGAAGATTTCCTGCAGCAGGATCCAGCCGTCCGATTTCCAGCAGTGCAGCGGGAATACTGCCTGGAGCATATCGTCAATACAACGTTCTGCAATACCCGGCATCTGGCCCTGGATCTGGGCAAAGCCGCCATACTTCCACCCTTCTTCTCATCTTCCCTGCTGCTGGATAAGGAAATTCACCACGGTCTGCTGGAAGGCACCATCTGGGGTACCCTGCTGGCAAAGAATAGGGCTCGCTGCATCGATATAGACCTGCTGCTCTACGAGGATCTTTTTCCGGAGAGCGAACACCCTCCCGCTCCGGCAAACCCAGCCATAAGCGAGTTACTCTTCCAGCACCTCCGAGGAATCTGTATTGATCTGCCACTGCTGGAACAGCTTTCCTCGCAACTGCAGACAGATTACCTATTCTCACGGGATAAATTCCATTTGTATCTGCGTGCATGGTGCAGGAATACTTCACGTTTCTATCTGGATAAACGCTATCTGCAACTGCCAAAAATATATAAAGCGGCCTGCCGGAACCTGAAACAGAATTCTTCGCGCCTGGAATCCCTGCAATCACTCTGGCCAAAGCTGATCAATCGGTTCAGTTAAACATTTCCTTTTTATTTCAGGTCATCCAGACATATTAGTTTAAATAACTTTTGACATCAGGCGCCTTCCCCTTAATTTATCCCTGTCAGTTCTTTATAGATATATAGATGGGGGTGACTTGGTTTCGACAGGGATGCAGGGGATCTCTGATGCATGCCGGGAAGGTTACCTACCCGTTAAAATTGGTGACAACCAAATGTAAACGCAAACGATAACTTCGCACTGGCTGCTTAATCCGCAGTCACGTCCTCTCGAGTTCTGCTGCCAGGCAAAAGATCGGACGTCATACATGGCAGATATAGAACGTAAATACCTATAATACGCTCCGAAAACCAATAGGCTGGCCTGAGGGCATGGTTTGACTGTTTTCCGGCCTTGAGGCGACATAAAAAACAGCTAAGCATGTAGATTCGGATTTTGACTCATCTTTGGACGCGGGTTCGACTCCCGCCACCTCCACCA
>JAFGEH010000032.1 GCA_016931665.1 Candidatus Cloacimonadota bacterium
TGAGCTTTTAAAATAACCCTGGTTTTTTCTGTGATGGCAGATTCGAAATCGGATAACCTGGTACGGTTGGTAGTGCCGACCTCCACCATCCTGGCGCCACTGGCCTTCATGATCTCCGGAATCCGGAAAGAACCGCCGATCTCGATCAGTTCACCCCGGGAGATAAGCACCTCTTTCTTATTAGCCAGGGTATGCAGGCAAAGCATCACGGCTGCTGCGTTGTTATTGACTACAGCAGCTGCTTCCGCTCCGGTTACGAATTTCAGGAGCCGGTGGATATGATCATTGCGATGTCCCCGGTGCCCGGTTTCAAGATTCAGTTCCAGATTGGAATAACCGGCAAGAATGGGTGTAATTTCTGCTAGAAGTTTCCAGCCCAATGGTGCTCGGGAGAGGTTGGTATGCAGAATTATGCCCGTAGCATTGATCACGGTTTTCAGGGAGGAAGCCCCTATGCTCAGGATGCGGATTTTAATCGAATCGATTATTCCCGGCCAGTCAGGGACGGTTGTGGATTGCTTTTGCACCCCAGCCCTGATCTCCGCCAGGGTCTGCCTGACCACCGATGTCACAAGATCATTGCTGTATTCCAGGCAGAGCTTACGCAGCTCAGGATCGTTCAGAACACGATCCACACCCGGTATCCGTCTCAGGTTTTTATCAGCCATCCAGCATATCCATGGAACTGTTGCGTGCTTCCACCCGGGGGAAATCGATGAGGAAGGTTGTTCCATTACCAGCCTGCATGGTAATTTTACCATGTAATTGCCCGATCAGGGACATTACAAGCTGCAGGCCCAGGCTTTCGGTATTCTGGAAATCCAGTTCTGCCGGCATACCAATCCCGGTATCACTGACTTCCAGCCGGAAACTATCAGAAGAAGCCTGTATCGAGATCCTGATCTTCCCTTTCCTGTCGTCCGTAAAGGCATATTTCAGGGAGTTGGAAACCAGTTCATTGATGATCAGACCGCAGGGTATTGCATAATGGATATCGAAGAAAATATCTTCAATATCGATCTCCAGACTGATAAGGTCAGCATTGACCGCATAGAAAATCTGGAGATGGGTAGTCAGGTTTCTGACATATTCGCCGAAATCAATACTAGCCAGGTCTTTTGATCTATAGAGTTTTTCGTGGATAAGGGCCATAGAGCGGACGCGGTTCTGGCTGTTCCTGAAAAGTTCCAGGGCTTGCGGGTCTTTAATGAAACGGGATTGCAGCTGCAGAAGGCTGGAAATTACCTGCATATTGTTTTTAACCCGATGATGAATCTCTTTGAGAAGAACATCTTTTTCTTCCAGAGAGTTCATAATTTTCTCTTCGAACTGCTTACGTTCAGTGATATCTGAAGTTATAATATATCTGATAGAATGATTCCCATTCTTTTTCTTGTGGGTATAGCCGTTTATGATGTAACGTGGTTCGCCATCTTTCCGGGTGATCCAGTACTCCAAATTTTTCAGATTTTCCAGATTTTTCCCGGCTGCTTCACAAATATTTCTTATCCTCTCCACTTCAAAGGGGGCAGCCAGTTGATAGCAATCCATCAACATCAATTCAGATCGGTCATACCCTGTAATTTCACAAAGCCGCTGATTAACATAGATGATCTGGCCATCTTCAATAATTGAAAGGCCATCGCTGATGTTTTCGGCCATCTGTCTGAATCTTTCTTCACTGTCGGTGAGTTTTTTCTGTGCTTTGATCTGTTCAGTTATATCCCTTTTGACGGCAGCGTAATTGATGATCTCACCATTCTCATCCTTAATGGGGAAGATAGTGGCTGATTCATGATAAAGTGTTCCATCCTTACGTTTATTTATGAAATTACCGGTCCAGACCCCGTTGAATTTTATGGTATTCCATAATTCCCCATATATATGATGATCCGTCTGCCCTGATTGGAGAAGATTGGGGTTCTTTCCAATAACTTCCTCCCGGGTATAGCCTGTAAGTTTCTCAAAACAGGAATTAACATAAACGATATTACCGAAAAGGTCGGTCATGACGATTGATTCTTCCGCCTGATTAACGATGGAAGCAAGCCGGATTATGTTTTTCTCCAGAGCTTGTCTGGTTAAAACTTCTTTATTTTTGGAGGTATAGAGTTTCCAGAACCAGATAGCTATGAGAAGGAAAAACACTGAGGCAGCAAACAGGATGATCTTGGTAAAATTCTGGTGTTTATGCCTGATTCTGAATAATTCCAACTCTTTTTCTTTTTGTTCGGTCTCGTAGATGGTCTGGATATCGGCAATTTTCTGGCTGCTTTCGGCGAAGATGCTGTCCTTGATGGCATCATATAACTGATATTGCAGATAGGCCTTTTGATAATCATTCTTGACCGAATGGTATTTGGCGAATATCTTATGGCTTTCCATAATCAGGTCGCGGAAAGAGTAATCCCGGGCCAGATTTGATCCTTCCCGTAGATATTTCGCTCCGATGTCTGCATCACCGAAATCAATATAAAGTTCTGCCATGTTCATATTGGTATTGGCCATGGCCCAGAAATCATTCAACTCCACAGATTTTTCCAGGGAGATATGGTAACAGGACAGGGCTTCCTGGAAATTTCCCATGTTGTGATAGACTATGCCCATATTATTCATGGCAGTAGCAATTCCATCGTTTAATGCCAGCTGTTCGCAAATCTCCAGAGACCGTTGGTAATAATCAAGTGCTGTTTCATATTGGTCAAGGTCGTGATAGATAATGCCGATATTGTTGAAAGCAGTAGCTATGCCGTCCTGATCATCGATTTCCCGATACAGGCTAAGGGAACGGAAATGGTTTTCCAGCGCCCGGTCATAATTACCCATGGTCATATAGATATTACCGATATTGTTGAGGGTATTCGCTTCTCCCAGTTTATCATCGAGATCCAGATAGAGCAGGTAGGCTTGCAGATAGTATTCCAGGGCAGAGTCATAGGCGCTGAGATTTTCGTAGATAATACCGATATTATTGAGCACATTAGCATAAGTTGAGCTGATGTTGAGAGCCTGGAAGATCTGGGCGGCTTCCTGGAAATAAGTAAGGGCTTTACTGTAATTCTGCAGGTTCTCCTGGATGAGTCCGATGCTGTAAAGGGCATCCGCTCTCGTCCTGGCCAATTTAGGTGGTCCGATGGTATCCAGGACCAGATTGTAATAATAGAGGGCAAGATCCTGGTCACCGAGTTTTTTATAGGCGTCGCCCATCACATTATAGAAATCCGCAGTCGGTTGACCGTTTTCCCTGATCATACCCAGGGCTTGTTCACTATAAGCCAGGCTGGAATCAGGGTGGTCATTTACCAGTGATTTAGCCAGTTGCAGCAGGATCTCAACTTTTTTATTGCCGCTACTCTGCTGGAGTTCGGCTTGCAGGCTGTCTACATTACTGCCGGCATGAAGGTTCGGAAGCAGCAGGGTAATTACTACTGCAAAGAGTAACATTCTGAAGGGTTTCATTAAAGCCGGCCTGCTATTTCTCTGTCTTTCATTCTGGCTTAGAACGCTTCTATATAAGCGACATCGGTGTAAGCATTTTCCAGTTTGAATTTATGATTTAGTTCCATATCGGCCATATGCAGGCAGAGGTCTCTTAATTCCGGATCGAGTGAATTATCTGCCAGGCGGCGATAAAACTCCACAGCCTGCTGCTCTTTTTTCATAGCCAGGGCCAGGGCATCGGCTGGTTTCATATCTTCCGACAATTCCGGAAGTTCGGTTTCTTCTGCCAGCAGATAATCCACAGCGGGTGCCTGCA
>JAFGEH010000218.1 GCA_016931665.1 Candidatus Cloacimonadota bacterium
AATGGCTGGTTTTCCCCAGTTGGCAAAGACGAGGATGAGCACCATGATGCCGAAGTGTACCACTTCCTGCCAGAGGGGACGGGAAACTTGCGGCTCGGGCATCACCATTTGCTGTTCCAGCTTTTTCTGTTCTTCTCTGCGGAAAAGAAATGCCATGATAAGACCGATGATGATGCTGAAAACTATAGCACCCACAGCTCGGGCAATGCCGATCTCCAAACCCAGTACCCGAGAGGTAAGAATAATCGCCAGAATATTAATGGCAGGTCCGGAATAGAGAAAGGTAGTAGCAGGACCCAATCCGGCTCCACGCTTATAGATGCCGCTGAACAAAGGTAGGATCGTACAGGAACAGACTGCCAGAATTGCCCCGGAAACTGAGGCAACTGCATAAGCGGTTACTTTTTTTGCTCTCGCACCCAGATATTTGATCACGGAAGCCTGACTGATGAAAGCGCTGATCGCTCCGGCAATAAAGAAAGCCGGCAGCAGGCAGAATATGACATGCAGCTGTGCATATTCCTTTACCATGTGCAGAGATTCGATGAGGGCATTCTGTAACCTGCCAGAATTCACCGGTAAGAAAAATGCACCAAGGAATACGACGATCATTAACAATAAAGTCTTCCATTCGTTTTTCCAGTTCATTTGGCAAACCTTATAAATCATTCATTCGAGACTTGTTAGTTTCGATTACACCGGTCATGCAGCTGAACATTTCCAATACGCAGCGGCAGATCAATCTATAATACACGCAATTACCGCGTTTTTCATCGTTGATTATCCCAGCATTTTTCAGGATGGTCAGGTGTTTGGATACAGTGGAAATATCGGCTCCAATCAGCTCGGTCAGTTCTTTCACACAATATTCCTGTTCGTCCAGTTTATGCAAAATGTACAGTCGTGTGGCATGGGCCAGGGCTTTACTGATGCGTGCCATTTCCTCAAATTGTCTTTTTTCCAGTTCATTCATATCGCCCTCCATTACTGGAATTTCATATCATTTGATTTATGAATGTTGCCTATTTGGCAAAATAGCCAAATACTGTCAAATAAAAAAAATCAAAGGTCGGTAAGCAGGATGCGATTCAGCTGGACGTCTGGGTTCTGGGTTCTTTCAGATTTGAAATACTGACTGCGCCGGCTATCGAACTTGAAGATCATTTCGGGTACGAGGATTTCCCATTCGATGGGATTCACTGGCAGGTGAGACCGATATTCAGTCAGGAATTCCTGGAATATGCTGCTGAATTTCCCGGCGGGATAGAGGGAGGCCCAGAAAAGAAGGAAGTGAATCAGATCAGCTTCCGGGTAATCATATTTCCATTCGGAAAAATCAACGAGGTAGTATCTGCCGTCTTTCTCACAGAACAGAAAATTGCGGGGATTGGAATCCAGCAGGCAGATACATTTATCTGCTTGGCGGTCCAGGTTATGCAACTCCACAAAGAGCTGGGCCAGTCGGGAGAAGTCCGGTTGTTCCAGGTCGGTTAAAGGTACACCTTCGATGTATTCCAGCATCAGAGTATTGGTATCGTTGTGGTCCAGAAGTTGAGGTGCGAAGGAAGGTTTTCTTTCATAGATGAACAATTCTCTGCGAAATTCAATGTTGTTACGACAGATTTTAATGACCTGTCCTTTTTCTTTCTGTAATATTATTTCTGCTTTCATAAGACCAGCTGAAAAAACAAGGGCCGGATTCATTCGTCAATAATTATCTCGATCCGGCTGCCTTTTCCGCCTTCCAGGTTACCCAGCAGTGCCCTGATCACCTGCCTGAGTAAACGGTTTACGAAGGGTACCAGGGTAAGTAACCGTCCGTCAACCGAAACAGTTAAACCCGTTTTCCCCGAGATCCGGCAGTCCTGGCGGCTCCGTTTTCCAGACAGAATAGCGCCTGTCATTTCCCGGCAGCTCATTCCGCAGGCGCTGCAGCATTCCGGTTTCGCGAGAGGCAGCACAGGAAAAACTTTACTTTCTACCAGGTCTGCCAGGAGGTTTATTTCATTCCGGGCACTGATGACAGGCAGATCGTGGTAGTTTGTGTGTGTGTCTGCATATATCCCGGAAACGCCAAAAACAGTTTCATCCACCAGCTCTGCCAGCTGCTCCTCGTTCCCGGCGCAGATAAGGCGGGGCAGAGCAGCGGATTTCATGCCTTCCACCAGTACGAAGTCGGTTGATAGATGGGCCAGCATTTCTGTTAACTCCAGACGGCGGTGCCAGATCTGGTAGGTTTCTTCCCGACCCCGGGCAAACACGGTCTTACCGCCTGCTTCCCAATGTTTCCAGGTGTTGGATCCGGGTTTATCCATACTGAAATTCTCAGCATGGATATCCTTGATGGTAGCAGTGCTGTAACCACGACGGTTAAGTTCCCTCAGAAGTTCAACAACAACGGTGGTTTTACCCGTGTGATGATAACCAGCTATGCTTAGAACTTTCATGATACCCCCGTTTATAATTTTCTTAAGATAATAATCAACAGGAAAACGCCTGCACTGCCCAATTGAATGGCATAATCAAACCAGGCAAGTTTTTTCCGGAAGAGGGAAGACCTCTGTGGATAAAGACGAAATCCCCTCATTTCCAGCGAAATAGCTCGGAATTTTATCTCGGCCAGCGATCTGGCCAGAACGGGGAAGATAATGGTCAGATAGGCCTGTCCTCTTCTTCTCAGTGGGAGTTCAGCGATCTCGATCTCCCGTAGCCTCAGGGTTTCCAGGCTTCTCTGGAATTGTCGTGTGTAAATGGGTATAAAATGAATTACAGTCGCTACCAGGAAGGATATCTCGAAAGGGAATTTCCAGCTCTGGAAAGCCAGTAGATACTCGTGAAAAGAGATATCGAACAGCAAGCCGGCTACCAGCAGGATAAGCAGGAAGCGGAGGGAAGTGGTTAACCCGTAATTAAGGCCCACATCGGTGATCCTGACGGGGCCGGCCTGCCACAGGAGATTACCATCGGTGCGGAAGATTACCTGCACAACCAGTAGTACAACAATAAGCCTGAATACATGTCTCAGCCTGTGACCCAGCCTCTTGAGGTGGTGTTTGTCCGGGTGGAGCAGGAAAAGCAGGATAATGGTTAAA
>JAFGEH010000219.1 GCA_016931665.1 Candidatus Cloacimonadota bacterium
GCTGAACAAATTACCATATCTATTGATGACAGAGAACAGCGTACTTTACTTCTGGCCTATACCAAAAAACTTAAGGGGCTGGTTTATTACTATTCGTATGACCTTACCAAGGCAGAAAGGGAATTTGAAGAAGCTGAAAGATTATTCCAGACAACTGATGATATTGCCGGTATAGCAGCAGTCTATAATAATCTGGGCGGCCTGGCTATAGCAAAAGGTGAATGGGACAAGACAGAGAAATTATATCTGAAAAGTCTGGAATATGAAAAAGAAAGATTCAACCTGAGCGGAATATCCGGGCGATACAGTAATTTGGGATACCTGTTTGAGGATGAAGGAGATTATCAGAAATCACTCGCTTATCTGAATAAAGCCCTGAAGATACAGAAACTGCTGGACGACCGTGATGTTCTTACTAATATCTATAACAATATCGGTGTTACTTACATGGATAACTGCAAATATCAGGAAGCAGAAGAATCCTTCAATAGACTACTGGAAATCGCCCTAAAATTCAATATGTACAGGAATATCATTGCCGCTTACAATAATATGGGGGCACTATATTTCAAATCGGGAGACTGGAATAAAGCCACCGATTATTATGAAAAGGCTATAAAAAAATCCCAGGAAAATAACTTCTTCGAAGGCTTGTGTAAATCCTACAATAACCTGGGAGAACTCTATGAGAAGAGGTGGGAATTTAACCTCGCACTGGATTACTATAAAAAGAGCCAGGACATTCTGCCCAACATCTCCGATGATTTCCTCAAAGCTGAACTCTTCGGGAATCTGGGCAGCGTGTATACCTTTCTGCACCAATACCAGGAAGCTTACGCCCACCTGATAGATAGTTTTGATTTCTTCAAGGATCTTAATACCAAAGATAAAATGCTGGAAGGTGCACAGAAACTCATCTTCTATTTTATTCAGACCCAAAATCTGGAAAGCGCCAATTACTACCTGAATATAGCTCTGAAGTTGTCGGATGAACTCAATAATGAGTACCAGCTGGGCAGGTGCTTTTTTCTGGAGGCGCTGATGGAAAAGGAAAACCCGGAATCAGCTGGCGAACTTCTGAAAAAAGCCATTGAATTATTCAGGAAAACAGACAACGAGTTTGACCTTGCCCTGGCCAATTACGAGTATGCCGGTAATATCCTGAAAAAAGAAGACTGGGAACTTGCCCTGCAGATACTGGAAGATAATAAGAAGATTATCCAGAGTTTTGGAGCTATTAAACTGCTGGAAAGAAACGATATCCTGATTCAGAAGATCAGATCCAAATACGCCAGTGAAATCAACGAGACCAGCCAGCAGGAATCTCTGCTGAACAAGTTTTATGAAATAACTCAGCGCCTTAATGATATCAGCGATTTTGACATTCTCATGGAAACAGCCCTGGAAGATCTGCTGGCTTTTTCCGAAGCCGACGGAGGAGCCTTCTGCCTTTATTATAATCCTCTGTCCAGGGATTCCTGGGAATATCTGATCACTGATAACATGTCAGCCGATCAGAAAGAATACCGCGATCTGATGCAAATGATTGCCCGTACCTATGACAAGAATGAACTGCAGGATCTGAAACAGCCGCAGTTCGCACCTGATTACAACAATATTGTATCCTTCCCGCTCAGCGTGAGAAATGAGAAAAAAGGTGTTATTCTGATCTTCTCCCGACATGATACCCACTATTTCTCAGAAAAGATGATCAACCTGATCAGTGCACTCTGTAATCAGATTGTTGTAATCCTGGAAAACATCTCCTTCTCCAATTTGGAAAAATCTCATGCTGTGATCAGGGAGGAACTTGCCGCCAGCAGTACTTTTGCCAATATTATCGGTCGCAGCCCCAAGATTCAGGCTATTTTCAAGATTATCGACAAGATCAAGGATACTCCTACCACTATCCTTCTTGAAGGCGCCAGTGGTACCGGCAAGGAATTGATAGCCCGGGCAATTCATTTCAGCAGTAACCGACGAAACAGTAAATTCGTTGCTCAATATTGTGGAGCTCTTCCCGAAACCCTTCTGGAAAGTGAATTGTTCGGCCATGTCAAAGGATCATTCACCGGTGCGACTCATGATAAAATGGGCCTTTTCGAAATAGCCAACGGAGGCACTTTCTTTCTGGATGAGATTGCCGATATCAGCCTTTCTACGCAGGCTAAACTGTTACGGTTCCTGCAGGAAGGAGAGATCAAACGAGTTGGATCCACCAAAACGGAACATGTAGATGTCCGCGTTATCTGCGCCACCAATGTCCCTCTCAAGGAAAAGGTGGAAAAGGGAGATTTTCGTCTGGACCTGTATTACAGATTGAATGTAATTAGAATTGAGGTACCATCTCTCGTGGAACGCCAACTGGATATTCCACTGCTGGCCGTTCATTTCCTGGATAAATACTGCAGTAAGATCAATAAGAAAGTCAACGGTATTACCGATGAAGCAATGAAATGCCTGATGAATTACGACTGGCCGGGTAATATCAGACAGCTGGAAAATGAAATTGAAAGAGCAGTGACTCTTGCTGAAAATGATACTTATATAAAACCCTCCGATCTGTCGGAAGAAATTTTCAGATTTCAGGAAAACCTGGAGACCATTAATTTGCTGGAAAAAAGGTCCCTGAAAGAAGCAGTAGAAAAACTGGAAAAACAGATGATTGTTCAGACCCTGGAAGAAGCTAACTGGAATCAGACTAAAACTGCCAAAGAGCTGGGTTTAAGCCGTCAGGGGCTGATCAAGAAGATGCAGCGTTATCATCTTATTAAATAATCCCAAATAACCTGTTCCCTTGTTCAGGGCTGCTGGAAGATCATGAAAAATTTGTTTGATTTTGTAACTCTTGATATCGAAACCACAGGATTAGATTTCCAGGAAGATGAGATAATCGAACTGGGAGCAGTGAAATACTTGTCCGGCGAGGAGAAGGACAGATTTTCTATCTTTATCAAACCACAAAAGAAAATCCCTCTTTTTATCAAACAACTTACTCATATCTCGGATGAACAGCTGGCAGCCGGCGA
>JAFGEH010000220.1 GCA_016931665.1 Candidatus Cloacimonadota bacterium
ATCTACGCTCATTTGGCAAAAGTGCTGGTGGGTGAGGAAGATTTAGTGAAGAAAGGTATGACTGTGGGCCTGGTGGGGGATACCGGTAATAGTACAGCACCGCACCTTCATTTTGAGATTATTTGCGGGAACAGCAGAATTGATCCGCGGGAGTTAATTAAGCTCAATCAATGAAAGGGGTTAATATGACAAGAAACAGGAAGATCGAACTGGCTACAATCATTGGCAAGGGGACAACAATTGAGGGAACAGTCAAAGTTGAGGGGGGGATCAGGATTGATGGTTACATCCAGGGGCAGATAATTTCTGATGGCTTCGTAACAATCGGGCTTTCCGGAGAAGCTAAAGCAGATATTAAGGCCAAAGAGTGCCTGATATCAGGAAGGGTGACGGGAAATATCCAGGTAGCTGATGCTCTGGAACTGGATAAAAGCGCGCAATTACAGGGAGATATTGTGGCCCGGGTTCTCACAGTAGAGGCAGGAGCTCTCTTTAATGGGGGAAGCAGTATGGGAACCTCCAATACTGTCAAGAAACCGGCATTACCCAAGACAGATGAAACCCCGGATACCGCCTGATAGCGAAATTTTCCGTTATCTGAGTCTGGTTCTGCAACTTGGCCTTACGATGATCATCTGTATTGTTTTTTTTTTCCTGTTAGCTGTCTATCTGGATGGTAAGTTAGGAACGAGGGGATTACTTATCCCGGCGGGCATCATTTTAGGTGTTATTTCCGGTGGACTTACATCATACCGAACCATAAAAAAATATTTTCGCGATCTTTGATATTTCATATAGGTAATTATTCTGAAAGCAATGAATAACACTCAATTTCTGAGACGTCTGACCTTGATTATTTGCTTGACAAACATCCCTGCAATTTTGACATTGCCGTTGTTTTTTAAGGCTTCAATGGGCTGGATTCTTGGTTCCGTAGCCAGTATTGTCAGGCTTTTCTGGTTGGCTCATTCTGTTAGAAGCAGCCTGACAAATGAAACATATAAAGCCAGAATCAGTTCGGTAAAAGGTTTTTATCTCAGATTTCTTTTTCTGGTTGTTTATGCGGTACTGGTTGTCAGATTCATCAAGCCTGATATCATATTTCTGGGAACAGGTCTGCTCTCTGGGCAGATTGCCATTTTCCTGAATGAGATCTATGAAAATATCAGGCAGAATAAGTATTTCAGGGGATGATATGCCGGCTAAAAAAGGCGGATTGAAGCGAATATTTATTGTGGTATTCTTCTTGGAAGTTATTATTCTGATAATCTCAGGTGGATTAAACCGCCAGTTACAGATCGGTTTTGAAGAGGGCAGATTCTTTATAAGAAACGTGATACATGAATACAACCTGCAGGAAAAAATTACCGAGGAATTCCAGCCTGACCGCTACCTGCAGGAGAAAGGCGAAAAAGCTGAAATCTATGGCAGTGAAAAGTTATATACATTATTCAGCAAAATATTCAGCGTAAATAATGCTGTCAGCGCTTTCCACCTTCTCCGGATTCTATTTATTGTTAACCTTGCCATGCTCGGACTGGCCTGGTTAATCCGCCGCCAGATCTTCAAACGACCTTCCAAGCCACAGGTTCTCATCGAAATGCTGTATACATTTTTCGAAGATTTTGTTCGCGACACACTCGGCAAAAAGAATCTGAGATTTACACCCTATATAGTTACTCTATTTCTGTTTATCTGGACCTGTAATATGATTGGTCTGATTCCAATTCCCGGGATGATGGAGCCCACCCGGAACCTGAATGTTCCTCTGGGTCTGGGCTTCATGGCCGTAACCCTGGTCCATATTACGGCCATCAAACACAAGGGTTTAATCAACTGGTTCAAGGGTTTTGCGGAACCTCTGGCATTTCTGGCACCCCTGAATATAGTGGGAGAATTATCCAAAGCGATCTCCATATCTTTCCGTCTGTTCGGTAATATCTTAGGGGGAGCAATAATTATGCTGGTGGTATCCTCCCTGGTTAAATTCGTCATGTTACCTATTGGCTTAAATCTGTTTTTTGGCCTTTTTGTTGGCACGATTCAGGCATTTGTTTTTACTATGCTCGCCTTGACTTACATAGGTGTAGAAATTGCGGAGTAAGAACTCATGGAAATAACCAGGGAAATAATTCAGATAGCTGCGTATCTGGGAGCTGGGATCAGTGTCAGCATAGCATCCGTTACTTCCGGTATAGGTGTGGGTTATATAGCTGGAGAAGCTTCCTTTGCCATGATGCGCCAACCAAGAGCCGGTGACCAGCTGTTTCGCAATATGTTCATTAGTCAGGCCGTCACCGAAACCGGAGGAATATTCTCTCTGGTAATCTCCCTGCTTTTATTATTCGGCGGATTTGATGTGGTAGAAGGGGGTTGGTATAGATTTGCGGCCATGCTGGCAGCTGGTTTTGCTATTGGATTCGGCTCAATAGGACCAGTTCTGGGTTCCGGTTATACCGGAGGACAGGCCTGTAAGGCTATCGGGCGGATGCCCAAATTCAGCAATGCCATCCTGGGTAATATGCTGATAGGACAAGCCCTGGCCCAGACTTCTTCCATTTTTGCTTTGGTAATTGCTTTGCTTCTTCTTTATTCCACCCCCCTGCAGCCAGCATCCGCATCCTGGGGACAGGTTATTTTGAAGACATTATCACTGCTGGCGGCGGGTATATCAATCGGGCTGGGAACAATGGGTCCCGGAACCGGTATAGGTTATGTAGCAGGAAGAGCCAGTGAGATGATTGGCCGCCATCCGGCTGAACGTCCCAATATCATGCGGACCATGTTTCTAGGTGCGGCAGTATCGGAATCTACTGCTATTTATTCATTGGTAATCTCATTCTTATTATTATTTGCGATACATTAATAACACAAATACGGAGGATATTATGGAGTACATAGCACGTGCAGCAGCCCTGTTGGGAGCCGGTATATGTATGGGCATTGGAGCATTGGGACCAGGCGTTGGTGAAGGATTTGTGGCAGGTAAGGCTTGTGAAGGTATTGCCCGCTCTCCGGAAAATGCCAGCTTGATCACCAGAACCATGCTCGTAGGACAGGCCGTATCCGAATCAACGGGTATTTACTCTCTGGTGGTTGCTCTTCTATTGATTTTCTCCACCTAATTTGCCTGGCTGGGATTAGCTTATACGGGTATATCTGAGTATGGAGAGTTAAAATGATAAGTATCGATTATACGCTGATTATAGTTATTCTGAACTTTGCTGTTCTTTTAGTGATTCTGAACAGACTACTCTATAAACCCATCAATAGATTCTTGGAAGAACGAAA
>JAFGEH010000221.1 GCA_016931665.1 Candidatus Cloacimonadota bacterium
AAGGCTGATCCCTCTGGAAACGATCTTTACCAGTGAGAATCGGATTGATTTGCAGGAAGGGGATGCGGCAGATTTTCTGGAGGGCAGGATGATTCCCGTCAGCTTTCCCAGTCAGAGTGAGATAGCTGTTTATCTATCAGAAGTCAGATTCCTGGGTTTTGGTGAGGTCCGGGATGGTATTCTCTACCCGAAAATGGTAATCAAATGAACTACATATTAAATAAGCAAAACGATTTCAGATATTCCCTGGTAACGATGGGTACCTTCGATGGTGTCCATCTGGGCCATCAGTCCTTGCTGAAAAGACTTGTGCAGAGAGCTCGGGAAAGCAGGGGTGAATCTGTAGTAATTACCTATCTGCACCATCCTCTGGAGACGATTCACCGGATGACCTTTCCTTATCTTTTAACTGAGCATAATGTGAAGGAAAGGCTGCTCAGAGAATTGGGAGTGGATAATATTCTATATCTTGATTTCAGTTCGGAACTGGCTGACATGGAACCTCTGGATTTTCTGCAGTCAATTATTCTGGGTGAAGTTAAAGCCCGGGAGCTGGTGGTGGGTTATGATACTCATTTCGGGCACAACCGGGAAGGTAATAAAGCCTTCCTGGAACAGCATAAGCAGGAGCTGGGATATCGGCTGGAAATTGTGAAACCCTTTACTATCGACAACCGCATTGTGAGCAGCAGTGTAATCAGGGATCTGATCAGAGAAGGCAATATGCAGGAAACAGAAAGGTTGCTGGGGAGAAGATATTCCCTGAGCGGCAGGGTGGTATCCGGCCACAAGATTGGCAGAGGTATTGGTTTCCCGACTATAAATATTCAACCGGCGGAGCCCAATAAACTGATCCCGGCCATCGGGGTTTATATAACAACTTTACTGGTAGACGGCGGAGAATACAGAGGCATCACCAATATCGGTTACAGCCCTTCCCTGAAGCGGACTCGGATCCAGGAAATCGAGATGCATATTTTTGATTTCAAGGGTAACCTATATAACTGTGAACTGGAGATTTTCTTTCATCTGCGCTTGCGTAACGAATTCCAATTTGCTACCAGGCAGGAACTGATAAATCAGATCAATTTGGACACACAGGCGGCCCGGGAATATTTTACCAGGCAAAAGCAACCGGGATCTGAAATACCGAGAGGGTGATATGAGTATATTCTTTTGTAGAGAGTGTGGCGGGGAGACCACGAAATGGTCGGGTAAATGCCCATTCTGCGGTGCCTGGAACACTCTGGCGGAAGATACCAGGGTTACCGGCAGAAAGAGAAATGCCGGAACAGCAGCAAAGCCGGGGGAAGCAGTCAAGGCCGATAAGCCGCAACCGCTCGATCAGATAACATTCCGTCAGGAAAGCAGGATACAAACCGGCTGGATGGAATTCGACGGTACCCTGGGAGGTGGTATTGTTCCGGGGATGGTGGTCTTAATCGGCGGAGAGCCAGGAGTGGGAAAATCCACCCTGATGCTGCAGGTAGGGAATATATTGTCCGGTAAAGATAAACGAACCCTTTATATCTCGGGTGAAGAGAGCAAAGAGCAGATCAGGTTGCGCAGTAACCGACTGCAATGCAATTCGGGAAATCTATACCTATACTGTGAAACAGTTTTAGAAGAGATACTGACGACCATCCGGGAATTTCAGCCCGGTCTCCTGATCATAGATTCCGTCCAGTCAGTTTACAGCGAAACACTGGAGAGTGCCCCTGGCAGCATATCGCAGTTACGGGAATGTACAGCCCAGCTCACCAGACTGGCTAAAAGCAGCAACCTGCCTGTATTCCTGATCGGGCATGTGACCAAGGATGGTACGGTGGCCGGCCCCAAGATAATTGAACATATGGTTGATACTGTCCTGTATTTCGAAGGTGACGACCGTAATCAGTTCAAGATTCTGAGGGCAGCCAAAAATCGGTTCGGTTCGACGAATGAAATCGGAATTTTTGAGATGAGAGCGGAAGGAGTGGTAGAACTTAAGAATCCTTCTCAATATTTCATCAGTTCGGATGAAGCTAAACCCGGCACAGCACTGGGGTGTATAGTGGAGGGATCCCGGGCTTTTCTGGCTGAAGTGCAGGCACTGGTATCACCAGCCGGCTATGGTTATTCCCAGAGGGTGGCATTGGGTTTGGATCACAAGAAACTGGCGGTGCTGGTAGCGATAATCGAAAAGAATCTCTCTCTGAATCTCAATCAGAGTGATGTATTCATCAATATATCCGGCGGTTTGAGGATCAACGATCCTGCTCTGGATATGACGATTATTGCCGCAATTCTTTCCAGTTATCAGAATCAGGCCTTTCCGGAAGGTACACTGTTCATCGGCGAGGTAGGACTGAACGGATATGTGAAACCGGTTTCTCAGCTGGACAAACGTTTGAAGGAAGCCGAAAAACTGGGGTACAGGAACATTTACATCTCTCGTAAGAACCGCATCAAAGCGGGGTCAACACTGCGGAAATTAACTCATATTAGCCAGATCAAATCATAAAAAAAGGGGAGACGAGATGTCTCCCCCGGAAATCTTAATTCTTTCTCTAGAAGAAATCCTTCTTTGTTGCATTCAAAAGCTGTTCCAGGGTCTGTTTACGTGATTTGATATATTTCTCTTCCGATAAATTATCAGTTCTAGCCAGCGCCTCATTCAGAAAACTGTCAGATTGCAGGAACAGGTCATGGGCTGCGGCTTTCGCCAGGTCACGTTTGTCCACCAGTTCATCAGCCTGCTGACCGTAGGCGGTTTTGGCCTGTTCTTCCAGCTGCAGGTAATTTTCATATTTTTCATAGCCTTTGGCAAAATAAATATCGGAGAGGATACGGTATGGCTGGTACATGGTATTATCCAGCTCCAGGGCTTTCCTCGCGTTCTGCTCGGCTTTCTGATTCTGTTTAAGGGCACTGTA
>JAFGEH010000002.1 GCA_016931665.1 Candidatus Cloacimonadota bacterium
GAAATCCAGGCTCAGTTTGCCGGTGAGGGTAAATTGCTCATTCAGCAGGTAACGGATAGCACCGAACACCCCGAAATTGAGATGTTCCTGGCCTATTTTCTCCTCGCCGATCGGTAAAGTTATATAGGCTCCGGCAGCAATTTCCGGTATATCCTGCATTATCCCGTAACGGGTCGAGATCAGCAGATCAGAGAGTCCAGACTCACCGTCCCCTTCTTCAGGATTCCAGCTGATGAATCCCCAGCGCCCATCAATTTCCAGGTTGGGAAGGATGGCATATCCGCCTTGAACGCCAATGTTCATGGTCGAGATGTTTTCATAGCCACCATACTGAAAATAACCCTCGGCAAAACCGCCCGGGAAGATTTTACCATCCTGCAGGTGACTCTGGAACAGGTGAATATCCTGAGCAGACAAGGAAAGGACAACCAGCATCATTAAGCTTAAAACTGTGATCTTAATTCTCATTTGCGACCTCCTGATTTTTGTTGATCAATTAAAAATATTTCATTATATGTCAAATGAAATTGGTCAATTGAGGATCAGAATATCATATCCTGCCTGTTTGATTATCGTTACATCTTCATAATAAATTATCTTTGCTTACTTTCGAAAAATACTTGTCAATCTGACGGCCAATATTCATTTCTTGCGCAGGGATAACCCAAAAGGAGTATGATATGAAAAGGATTGCTCTTACAATTTTATTATTTGCCCTGGTTTGCTCATGTTATCTGGAAGCCCTGGAAATAGGCGGAGTTGAATTACCGGAATCCATTACAGTTGACAGCACCAGTCTGGTCCTGAATGGAGCAGGTTTACGCAAGAAGCTTATTATCAAGGTCTATGCCGGTGCATTGTACCTGCCCGTAAAAAGCAGCGATGGCAACGCCATTCTGGAGGCGGATGAACCGGCGGCCATCCGCATGCACTTCATCTATGATGGTGTGGATCAAGAAAAATTGATCGAAGCCTGGAACGACGGATTCACCAGGTCGGGAACCAGTGCTGACTTGCAGCCTGAGATCGATCTTTTCAATTCCTGGTTCAATGAACCTGCCAAAAAAGGCGATATCTACGAGATAATCTATAATCCTACCCTGGGAACCAGCCTGCTGATCAACAATAATCTCTCTGGCACTATCCCCGGACTGGGCTTCAAAAGGGCAGTATTCGGCATCTGGCTGAGCCCCAATACCAGTCTTACCAAGCTGCGCGAGGCTATGCTGGGCCTGTAGAAATTATTTCTGTTCGTATAATTGACCGACCTCTTATGTTCCTGGTTAAATAGGAAACTGTTTGACATAAAAGACCAGTTGAACTGATTTCACACTCAAAATCAGACCAAGGGTTAATGATGATTAACGGAATTATTCTAAATAACCGGATCCTGGATATTGTGGCGGTTTCACTGATCACAGCTCAGACGCTGAAAGTGGTAATAGCCCTGTTCAAAGAGAAACGGCTTAATTTCCGAAGATTCCTGGACACCGGCAATATGCCCAGTTCTCATACTTCGTCAGTAGTTTCCCTGGCCATGGCGATTGGCATGGAAACAGGATTTTCTTCCATAATCTTTGCCTTGAGTGTTGTCTTCGCCATCGTAGTAATGTACGATGCCACCGGTGTGAGGAGAGCAGCAGGTAAACAAGCTGAAGTGCTCAATAAGATAGTCCTCAATATCAGGAAAAAGGAAGGGCATGTCATCATCGAAGAGAATCTCAAAGAACTGCTTGGACACACCCCCATGGAAGTATTCTGGGGAGCATTACTGGGGATAGTAATCGCTTTACTGTTCTATATCTGATAAATTGAAGTAAGGAATCAGAGGGAAGCGGTCTCGTAACCGGCTTCAACCCAGGAACTGAAATTACCCTCCAATCGATAAACCTTCCTGAAACCGGAGGAAGTAAACATTTCTGCTGCTTTTTTCGAGGTTGCGTTATTATGGTAATAGATCAGGTAACGGGCATTCTTATCCAGTTCCGGCAATGCTTCCTGCAAAGAGCCGTCCCCTATGTAATAATTCACTGAACCGGGTATATGTCCCATGTGATAAGTTCCTGAAATATCTACAACCACTAGATCCTGATAACGATCGATCATCTTCCTTGCCTGGGTGGGCGATACATTACGATAAGAACCGGAAACAGTTATTCCCTCTCCCGAAAACAATATGTATATTACAAGTAATATTAACATTGTAGAGACTACTTTTAACATCTTCATTTCTAACCTCCTTCCAAACAATCCTTTAAAAGCTAAAGGATTTTCCAGCCGACGCAAACATTAAATCTTTAAAATCTTATTTTTCATATAATTAACGAATCAGCGTGCTATTTCCCGATCAGCCCTTATTCTGTCAAGCAGTTAATTGTCATAACTCTTTTTCTTATGGATTCTTAGCTGCTTTTCAGTCTTCCCGGCAGGTAAAATGTGATAATTTATATAGGGAAAAATGCCGGTTCATACAATATTTAAAATTGACACAAAATCCGGCATACCGAAGTTAGCTGGAAGTACTAAAAGCATGATAGACAGGAACGAATAAATGAGCAGAGAATTTGATCCGAAACAGAATTACGAATCCAGTTGCCAAAAAACAGGTTATGTAACCCGGGACAAAGCAACGACCAAAACCTATCGGGAGCTGGGATTCAAGTGCGGACTGGAAGTTCATCAACAGCTGGCAACCCGGGAGAAACTATTCTGCCGCTGTCCGGTTGGTATTTATCAGGATTTTGCTGACTTCGATGCTGAAGTGATCCGACATATGCGGCCAACCCTCTCGGAAATGGGTACTTATGATGGTACAGCCCTGATGGAATTCAAGACGAGAAAAAACATCACCTACCGCATTAAAAATGAAACGACCTGTACCTATGAAGTAGATGACACTCCTCCTTTCCCCATCAACCGGGAGGCTCTGGCTTATGCTGTGCGGATAGCGCTTCTCCTGCAATGCAATATTGTTGGTGAGCTTCACATCACCCGTAAACAATACCTGGACGGCAGTATTCCCACAGGTTTTCAGCGGACTGCTATTGTTGGTATCGATGGCGAAATGCCGGTGGGAAAGAAAAAAATACGGATAATTCAATTGAGTGTGGAAGAAGATGCCTGTCGGGAAGTATCGGATCACCGCCATGAACGGATCTACACCACAGACCGGCTGGGGATTCCGCTGATCGAAACAGTGACCTATCCGGACATGATGACACCGGAAGAAGCTGAAGCGGCCGGTCAATACATCCGTTTTCTCAACCGCAGCTCAGGTTTGGTCCGTAAAGGCAGCGGCGCCGGCCGGGAAGATGTGAATGTCAGTATCACAGGCGGAACCAGGGTAGAGATCAAAGGAGTATCTCATATCAGCTGGATACCTGCTCTTACCCATAACGAGGCCTTCCGCCAGAAAGCGCTCCTCCTGATCAGAGATGAACTGGTCAAGAGGATCCCTAAGCCTGAAGACTGGAAACCTGTGTTCAAACGTCTTAATTTTGATGTCTCCGATATCCAGTATCCTCCCATCAAGCAGGCCGTGGAAAACGGCTGGCAGCTGATCGCGGTTAATCTACCGCAGTTCCGTGGTATTCTTTCCTTCTTCACCCAGCCGGGAAAAACATTCGCCAGTGAGATAGAAGGAAGACTCAAAGTTATCGCCTGCCTGGAGTTGCCGAATATGGTCCATTCCGAAGATCTGCAGCCTGTTTTCGATGAAAATATGCTGAAAAAGCGCAGCCGCCTGCTGGGCTGTACAGAACAGGATGCCCAGATTGTTTTCTGGGCACCGGAGGAAGATGTGGCCTGCGCCATGTATACAATTGAAGAGAGATGTCGAATGGCTTTAGCCGAAGTACCAAATGAAACCAGAAAAGCTTTACCCGACGGCACCACTATTTTCGAAAGAGTGCTGCCGGGAGCTGACAGGATGTACCCCGATACTGATTCAGCTCCGATTCCCATCAGTGATGATTATATTGAAGAATTAAGGCAACAGCTTCCTAAAGAACTTGCCCTGCGCCTGCAGCAGTTAGCTGACTGGAATATTCCTGCCGATACTCATCACTATCTTTTACGCAACAATCTTATCCCCCTGCTGGAAAAGATCATTACGGATTTCGGGATCGAGCCGGTATTCCTGGCTTCCCTGCTGGCCCACAGACTCAAGCATATCGAAGGCAGGCAGCAGGCTGCTGCCGGTTTTGATTATAAACTGATTTACGACCTGTTCCGTAAAACCGCAGAGAGGAAGGTCAATTACAATCTGCTTCCGGAACTCCTGCCCATATTGTATGAACATCCCCAGCTGGACTTCGATTCATTGCTGCATCTGGCAGGATTCAAGAAAACCACCATGGAAAAACTGCTGGGTGAGGTTCCCGGGCTGGCTGCCATTTTCCGGAATATCAAACGGAGCCGAAACCCGCTGGCTGCAGAGCGTTGGATCATGGGAAATCTTCGGGCGGTGGCCAGGGGGAATGTCGATTTCAACCTGCTGCAGCAGGAAGTACGGAAAATACTCTCACAATTGCCGAAGGATGAGTCATGATAAATGTATTTAAAGGTTATAAAGGCAGGGCCCTATCTACTCTGAAAGAATTTCAGATGAGAGTCTGGGGTGATGCGGTTATTAAAACCACGCGCGGTGAATTCTCCGGGATTATCCTGCCTCGTTCCGAAAACGACGATGATTATCATATTGTCCTTAAACTGAAAACAGGGTACAATGTTGGAATCGATGTTAACACCATAACCGATATGCAGGAAGTAGGTTACCGGGAAGCCCATTACAAAATTCCGGAAAAGGATTTTCCTTTTTCTCCAGATAAACCCCGGGTCAAACTCTTCGGAACAGGCGGCACCATTGCCTCACGCCTGGATTACCGTACCGGGGCTGTGATCCCCGCCTTTTCTCCGGGTGAGCTCTATGGGGCTGTGCCGGAACTGGCCGATATCTGTAACCTGGAAACGGAAAAATTATTCGCCGTCTTCAGCGAGAACATGGGGCCTAAAGAATATATGAAGCTGGCTGTAGCCATCGGGGATGAAATTGCCAGAGGTGTGGACGGCATAGTAATCGGCCATGGCACCGATACCCTGCACCATACAGCCGCAGCCCTTTCCTATATGATCCAGAAATCCCCTGTACCAATTGTACTGGTTGGCTCCCAGCGTTCATCGGACCGCCCCTCCTCCGATGCCGCTCTGAACCTGATCCACGCCACCACTACCGCTTCCCGCTGTGAAATAGCTGAAGTAATGGTCTGCATGTTCGGGCCGACCTCCGATGAATATGCCCTGCTGCATCAGGGAACCAGAGTACGGAAAATGCATTCCTCCTATCGTTCCACTTTCCGCACGATCGGTGATACCCCGCTGGCCATGGTGACCAGGGATAAATTCACTTACCTGAAGAATGATTTCAACCGCCGGAGAAAGGATCGCCATGTTGAGATCAAGCCCTATTTCGAAGAGAAAGTGGCCATGGTCTATTATTATCCCAACATGATGCCGGATATCATATATTCTCTGATTGATAACGGGTATAAAGGCATCGTGATCGCTGGCACGGGACTGGGTCATGTGAATAAACCTCTCTATCCGGCCATCAGAAAATGCTTTGAACTGAAAATCCCGGTTTACATGACCGTCCAGACTCTCTGGGGATATGTTCATATGTTCGTATATGATACAGGCCGCGATCTGATGAGTTCGGGAGTAATTCCGACCGGGAACATGCTCCCGGAAGTCGCCTATATCAAACTGGGCTGGGCTCTGGGGCAGAGCAGCGATCCGGCCACAGTCAAAGAGATTATGCTGAACCCTGTCTGCCATGATATTACAGAGAAAGAGCCCTATAACGGCTACCTGATCTATCAGGGCGGAATCCCGGAAGTGGAAGAATTCATCAGGAAATTCCACAAGTAACCATGCTCCACCGTTTCCTGAAATATTACCGGCCTCATCGTTTTCTGTTCATACTCGATCTGAGTGTGGCATTTATCAGCGCTATTCTCTCGGTACTCTATCCCATTCTTACCCGCAATCTGCTGAAGACCTATATTCCCGATCGGAACCTGCAGGGTATTCTTCAGGTTATAATCATCATGACGGCTATTGTCTTTCTGAAAACAATCTGCAATTATATACGCATTAAATGGGGTCATATTCTGGGTGTCCGCATGGAATTTGATATGCGCTCACACCTGTTCCAACATTTACAGAAGCTCTCCTTTACTTATTACGATAATGTCAAGACCGGCCATATCATGTCACGCATCTCTAATGATCTGAACACTATTGCCGAGGTAGCTCATCATGCCCCCGAAGACCTGCTGATCTCAACTTTTGTGATCGTGGGTGCTTTTATCGCCATGTTCCTCTTCAACTGGCAGCTGGCTTTGATCGCCCTCTTCCCCCTGCCCCTGCTGCTGGTGTGGGGTTTGACCTACGGACGCAGGATGAAGGGAGGTTTCCGTCGGGTTAGAAGGCGCATTGCAGATATCAACAGCAGTGTGGAAAACTCCGTTCAGGGTATCCGGGAAGTTAAATCCTACTCCAATGAAGAGCTGGAAATCGAAAAATTCCATACCGTGAACTCCTATTTCCGCCAGGCCAAAGAGAAGATGTACAGCATCATGGCTACCTTTCATGCCGGCATGAATTTCCTGACGGATTTTTATTACCTTATTGTGATCGGTGGAGGTGCTTATCTCATTCTGCACGGTAAGATAGATGTTGTAGATCTGCTGGCTTTTACCCTTTATATAAATTTTATTCTTAACCCGATTAACCGCCTGATCAATTTCACAGAGCAATTCCAGGATGGGGCTGCCTCCTTTGAAAGATTCACTGAGATCCTCGATATTGAGCCTGATATCAAAGACAAAAAGGGTGCAGTTGAGCTGCCCGTGATCAAGGGAGATATCAGGCTGAAAGATGTTTGCTTTCGCTACAACGAGAATCAGAAATGGGTACTGAAAAATATCAATCTGCAGATCCCGGCCGGGAAAACAGTTGCCCTGGTCGGTGAATCGGGAGCGGGTAAATCTACCCTGGTCTCACTGATCCCGCGCTTCTATGAAATGCAGCAGGGCAGGATAACTGTGGATGATATCGACATACTGGATGTTACTCAGAACTCGCTACGGCATAATATCGGGCTGGTTCAGCAGAATATCTTTCTGTTCGACACTACTGTCCGGGAGAATATCAGTTATGGCAAACCGGATACTTCTGAGGAGGAGTTGATGGAAGCAGCCCGTAAAGCCAATATTTATGATTTCATTGAATCACTTCCCGAGAAATTCGATACCCTGGTAGGTGAAAGAGGAGTAAAACTTTCGGGAGGGCAGAAACAAAGAATCTCTATAGCGCGGGTCTTTCTGAAGAATCCCCCTATCCTGATTTTCGATGAAGCCACTTCTTCCCTGGACACCGAAGCTGAAGCCTACATTCAGCAGGCTCTCACCCAGCTCTCCCGGAACCGAACCACCATCATCATTGCTCATCGTTTGTCCACGGTACGCAATGCCGACCTGATCTATGTCCTGAAAGATGGTGAAATTGTGGAGCAGGGGAATCATGACGAACTGATGAAATCTCAAGGTTATTATCATACCCTGTACACCAGGAACCTGTTTTAGGATTATTCAGGAGGAATCATGAATGAACTAACCAGGAGAAAAAGATACCAGCGAATTCAGAATCAATTGGCGGA
>JAFGEH010000003.1 GCA_016931665.1 Candidatus Cloacimonadota bacterium
AGAAGAAAAAGAATTGCACAAGGAAGCGGAACCAGTGTTCAGGATGTGAATAAATTGCTCCGCCAATTCGAACAGATGAAAAAGATGATGAAAAATTTTAAGAATCCTAAGTTTTTGAAAAGCAGTATGTTACCCCTATGAAAAATATACTTGACTAGATATCGGTAGGAAAAATTATTCCTTTCTGTCCGATAAATTATTATCTGTTATAGATTAAGGAGTGGAAATGGTTAAATTGAGACTGAAAAGAATGGGTACTATCGACAAACCCTTCTACAGAATTGTTGCAGTCGATTCCCGCAAAAAAAGAGACGGAATCTATCTTGAGGCTTTGGGTTACTATGATCCTAAAACAGATCCCCTTACTCTGAAAATTGATTTCGACAAGGCTTTGACCTGGCTGGGTAAAGGTGCCCAACCTTCTGAAACTGTTAATTCTCTCTTTCGAAAAGCCGGGATACTGGAGAAATGGCATCAAATAAAGATCGGTTCTCCGCAAGAGAAAACTGCTGATACTGAAACTACAGTTGTTACTGAATTACCGGACGAGAACAAGAATGAAGAAATCGAAACACCCGTTAATGAAACAGAACCTGTCGAACCTGTTTCTGCAGAGAATGAAACGGAAGTAGAGATGGAAGAACCAGCAACAGCTGCTGCAAAATCTGAATAACCGGATCAAAGGAGTAATAATGAAAGAATTGATTGAATTCATTGTAAAAGCCCTGGTTGATGATCCTGGTTCTATCGATATCAAAGAAGTTGCCGGTGATAAAATCACGATTTTTGAATTACGTGCCAGCAAAGGCGATATTGGCAAAGTAATCGGCAAGAGAGGTCGTACTGCCAGCTCCATCCGTACAATCCTGAATGCTGTCTCAGCTCGTCAGGGAAAGAGAGCCGTACTCGAAATAATCGAGTAATGCAGATCTGTGATCTTGTTCCCATCGGCAGACTGGGAAGAAAAGCTGATAAGGAAGGCTTTATCGATTTTCATGCCGATGCCGGTTTTAAAAATAATCTGATTGATATTAGTGAGATTTTTTTGATCTTTAAAAATAATAGAGTGAAATTCGTGACTTTGCTTGCAGTTGATAACGCCAGACAGCCCAGAATCAAGCTGGCTGAAATGGACGTTACCGCTGAGGCAGCCAGAGAGAATAATGTGGTGGTTTTGTTGACGCGTCAACAGCTTAAGGAATTGACTGGAGACAACACTGAAGTTGCTGAAATGGGTATGATAGCCTGGTTTAATAATGAGCCCGTTGGAGAATTGATTGATATATTCGATAACGGAGCGCATGAAGTTCTGGTAATTGCCCGTAAAGAAGGCAAAGAAATCCTTGTTCCTAATGTGGAATATTTTGTAGCAGGGGTTAGGGAAAACAATATCCTGCTGCAAAATATTGAAGAATTGCTGGATTTATGAGAATAGATATTTTAACTCTGTTTCCTGGACTTTTCCAGAATTTCATGGCTGAAAGTATGATCAGCATCGCCCTCAAGGCAAAAGCTCTCTCTCTTCGGATTGTAAATATCCGGGATTATACACAAGATCGCCATCGTACTGCCGATGATTATCCCTATGGAGGCGGTGCGGGTATGATCATGAAACCGGAACCCCTGTACGAAGCTATCACCTCATGTCTGGGGGAGACGAAAAAACCTGTGATTTACTTCACGCCTCAAGGTAGATTACTGAAACAGGAAATCGTATGGAATTACAGCCAGGAGAAAGAATTAATCCTGCTCTGCGGCCATTATAAGGAAATCGATCAGAGGATCAGAGATACTCTCGTCACCGATGAATTATCCATCGGGGATTATGTGCTTTCCGGAGGAGAAATTCCTGCTATGGTTTTTATTGATGCCCTGGCGCGATTATTACCCGGGGTACTCAACGATATCGATTCGGCTCTTACAGATTCACACCAGAACGGGTTGCTGGGATCTCCACATTATACCCGACCTCCCGATTTCATGGGCTTGAAAGTACCCGAAGTGCTGCTCTCAGGTAACCACCAGAATATTGACCTGTGGCGTCAGGAAAAATCTGTCGAAATTACCCGACGTAATCGACCTGACCTCTACAGGGCCTGGAAAAGAAAAAAACAATCCGAATGAATAAGACAAAACTGTATCTGGGACTGGTTCATTATCCAGTTACCAACAGACTGGGGGAACTAGTTACCACATCAATCACTAATCTGGATATTCATGATATTTCCAGAAGCTGTCTTACTTTCGGAGTGCGGCAATTTTTCATCATCAATCCGCTTCCCACTCAGAAAGAATTTCTGGAAAGAGTTACCAGATTCTGGAATCAGGAAGAGGCTGCCGCCTACAATTCTCATCGCGTAGCAGCATTGCAATTAATTCAATATGCCACATCGATTGATATGGTTATCACTGAAATAAAAAACCAGGAAGAAATCAGTCCTGTTATCGTTACCACAACTGCTGTTGAAAGGAAATCTCATCTGAGTTTCCGGAATTTCTTACAAATTCGAGGACCGGTATTACTGCTTTTGGGAACCGGCTATGGTCTTGCTCCCCAGGTGCATGATCGTGCCGATTTTATTCTAGAACCAATCAGAGGGGTGGGCGATTATAATCACCTCTCAGTAAGAAGTGCCGCAGCAATTGTGTTGGACCGGATTTCTTCCGAAAAATAAAGGAGGAATGATGGATATTATTCATGAAATTGGCAAGGAACAGCTACGAACCGATTTGCCGGAATTCAAGGTTGGTGATACAATCAAAGTCCACTACAAGATCAAGGAAGGGGCTAAAGAAAGAATTCAGGTATTTCAAGGCATCGTAATGCAAAGAAGGGGAGCTCAGATTTCTGAATCCATCACCGTGCGCAAAATAAGCAACGGCATTGGTGTAGAAAGAATTTTCCCTCTGCATAGTCCAAATATCCAGAAAATTGACGTGGTCAGATTCGGGCGTGTCAGAAGAGCGAAACTATTCTATTTAAGAAAAGCCAAAGGCAAAGCTGCTCGCGTCAAAGAAATGAAAAGATATTAATTAATAAAGGGAGTCGTCAGACTCCCTTTTTTTATTTCTTAACCACCCCAGCCTTCTTCATGAATTCATATTCTGCTGGAGTTATGCGATGATTGAGTCTATTCATTGGGAGAACGATTACTCGGCAATTCACTTCTCCCCCCCAAAAAACCATATATTCTGAATCTTCTTGCCACATTTTTATTTATCTTGGGCAGGAACCACAGGAAGCTGTAATCTCCATGTCATCTCTGGACACGATAATTTCTTAAGAGATAATCCCGGTATTAATGAGAGTAGTCTTTAATTTCTCTTTCTTTATCCCTGAGTTCGGTTTTCTTTCTGATATCATCCCTTTTATCAAATTTCCTTTTTCCACGTGCCAGGGCAATAATAATCTTAACCAATCCCTTATCGTTGATAATTAATTCTACCGGCACCAGGGTGTACCCCTTTTCTTCAACTTTCGTAGCCAGGCGGTTGATTTCATGACGGTTAAAAAGGAGTTTTCTTTTCCGTTCGGGGTCATGGTCAAAATGGCCGGCATATTCGTAGCCGCTGATATGAAGATTATAAAGCCAGACTTCTCCTGATTCTATTCTGGCATAGCTGTCTTTGAAATTTATTTTTCCAGCCCGGATAGATTTGATCTCTGATCCGGTTAATACTATACCAGCTTCCAGGGTCTGGCCCAGAAAATAATGGTATTCCGCTTTTCTGTTCTTGAATGTTTTCATTGCTTTATCCTGCATTCAACCTTAAATAATGACTGATCTTGTCAAATTGTTTCAGCATCTGCTGGAAGGCCTGAAATGCATTGACAAAAATTAGAGGCAGGGGAATTAAGAAAAAAAATCAGCAGGGGTGTAATGAATATTATCTATATATGCATGACCGTATTCAGCCTGGCTTTTCTCCTGGTTTATGTCATCACGCCCCTGGTGATCAGGTTTGCCTGTAAAACGGGTTTTCTGGATAATCCCAACGCCAGGAAGGTTCATAAAAAATCCACTCCTCTGCTCGGGGGAGTAGCTGTTTTCAGTGGTTTTTTTATATTAACAATTTATATAATTTTTACTAAACTCCATAACTTCAACCTGCCGATAGCCGGATATTTATTGGGTGCCCTACTGATTGTGGTGGTAGGGATTATTGACGATAAAATGGGTATGCATCCTCTATTGAAGCTGACCGGTCAATTTATTTCCTGTCTGATATTCATATTCACCAATGATCTGCTGGCAATATTGGGACCAGTGTACATTACTATTCCTATACTGGTATTATGGATGGTAGGACTGATGAATGCCCTGAATTTCCTGGATAATATGGATGGGATTATTACCGGGATGTCCGGGATTCTGGCTTTGGGATTCTATGCCTTCAGTTTTATCAGCAAGAACTACCTAATGCCCGGTGAGGCTGAATTCGTGTCCCTGCTATCCCTGATTTTTGCTGGTGCTGTCTTCGGATTCCTGCCTTACAATTTCAATCCCGCCAAAATCTTCCTGGGTGATGCCGGCAGTATGTTTATCGGCTATTTTCTTTCTACGATGGGTATCCTGACTGGTAAACTGGCCGTCATCAGCAAGCAGAGTGACCTCTATTATCTACTTCCAGTCTTACTGCTGAGCTATGCTATTTTTGATATATCCCTGGTAAGCGTTACCAGAAAGAGAGATGGCCGGCGCTTAAGCCAGGGAGGGCAGGATCATTCTACTCACCGCATTGGAACAGCCATCGGTTCTGCCAAGATAACGGCCATGATCGTTTATCTGATAAATATTATTATAGTACTTGTTACGATAATTGTCTTTATGATGGGATCTGATAAATTACTTATCCTGGCGACAATTTTCTTCGCTGTACTTTTTCTGCTCTTTGGCAAGAAACTTGATCAGATTCCCATCGCAATTCCTCAAAATCAAATCAAACAACAACAGGAATAATCATTGAAGATTAGAGTATTAGGGTCAGCATCAGGTATGCCAACTCCCGGTAAAAGCAATGCCTTGATCTGGATTAATTTTCAGGACAAGAACCTGATTCTGGATTGCGGGGAAGGTGCGTCATTAAAACTTCTGCAGCATAATATGGATGATGATTATCTGGATGCTGTTATTATTACTCATAACCACGCCGATCACCTGTCGGGCTTGATAATGGTGATCCAGATGCTGCATATTCAGAAGAGAAAAAAACAGTTACTCGTATTTCTCCCTGAAGGAGAGATCTTCTTTCTGGAAATGCTGAGTTTTTTTTATCTTTTCCCGGCAAAACTGTCGTATCCTTTAATTATCAGAAATATCTGTGACATAAAAAACTATTATCCCGAGATATCCCTGCTGGAAAATAATCATCTGGCAGGTTACTGCGATCTTATCAGGGAAGCAGCAACGGGGAATAAAATGAAAGCCTATTCTATCCTGCTCAATGTTCAAGGTGTCAGTGCGCTCTACAGTTCAGATCTTAACGAGCTGATTTCTCTGGAACCTTACCTGGATGATCTGGACCTGTTGATCCTCGATGGGCTACATCCGTCCGCCGCAGAAATAATCAGCCTTCCTCAACGGACACGGGCAGCCATAATACTTAACCATGGTCTTTCTACAGAACTGAAAAAAAGGTTGATGGAACGGGAAGATCATCCCTTTATTCTGGCAGATGAGACGCAGGAAATCGAGTTATAATGTATATTTTTACAGCCTTCTTTTCCTGTTCCGGGGCTGTGCAGGTAACAATAATCACTCTCATCTACAAGAACTTCCTGTTAAATTAATTCTAATAGCATCGATTAATCTATATTAAATATGGAATTTTTAAATGATCTGAATCAGCAGCAACAGCAGGTTGTTACTACTACTTCCGGCCCGGTACTGGTTCTGGCGGGTGCAGGTAGTGGCAAGACCAGATGTGTGATATACCGGGCAGCCTATCTGATCAAACAACTGCAAATAAGCCCCTGGCAGATCCTGGTGGTAACTTTCACCAATAAAGCAGCCAGGGAATTGATAAATAGACTCGAGAACACCTTTGCGCTCTCAGCCAGATCTCTGTGGATAGGAACCTTTCATTCCATCTGCAGCAGAATATTGCGATCGGAGAAGGATTATCTGCAATATACTGCTGAATTTTCCATTTATGATGAAGACGACCAGAAAGTATTGTTCAGGAAGATCTACAAGCAACTGGATATAGACGCAGAGAAATTTCCCCCAGCCAGAGTCAGGGCCATCATCAGTAATCAGAAGAATTCACTGATCAGAGTAACAGATTTTTTCGATTTCAATGAACATAATTACTTCAGTGATCAGGTACACAAGATCTACGAATATTACCAGAAATCTTTACTCAAGAATAATGCCATGGATTTTGATGATCTTCTGATAAATGCTGTTTTCCTGCTGCATGATCATCCTGAATTATTGGCAAAGTATCAGGCCAAATTCAGTTATGTTATGATCGATGAATACCAGGACACCAATTATGCCCAGTTCAAATTTGTGAACCTGATCGCCAGCCGTCACCGGAATTTATGTGTGGTAGGAGATGATGATCAGGCCATCTACAGCTGGAGGGGTGCTGATATCAGGAATATCCTGAATTTTGAAAGGGATTACGGGAATGTCACCACGATCAGGCTGGAAAGGAATTACCGGTCTCCCCGCTCGATACTCGCCCTGGCGCACAGCCTGATCATCCATAATCAGTCAAGGCATTCCAAGCAGTTATGGACAGATAAGCCGGATGATTCCAGACCCCGGGTGGTCCGGCTGGAAAATGAAAACGAAGAAGCAGGATTCATCGCTTCCGAAGTCACCAGCTGGCAGGAACGGGGTAATGATTTAAATCAATGTGTGGTACTTTATCGGACCAATGCTCAATCCCGGGTTTTTGAAAATGTGTTCATCAGGAACAGGATTAAATATCAAATTGTAGGCGGAGTAAATTTTTATCAGCGTAAAGAGATCAAGGATATCATGGCCTATCTGCGGGTTCTAATCAACCAGCAGGATAGCGAAAGCCTTTTACGGATCCTGAATTTTCCACCCCGAGGTATAGGGCAGGTAACGGCTGGAACTCTGCTTGAACTGGCTGTGAGCAATGGAACGACCCTGTTTGATACAATTATGAACCGGCTGACCGGGCAATTACCACCCCAGCAGATGAAGAAGGTCAAAGAATTTGCCGCCTTGATCAGGAAATGGCAGGAATCAATTACTGTATTAGCTTTACCGGACCTGATCAAAGAAATCATCGATGATCTGCAGCTTCTGGAGCTATACGAAAACAGTAAAGATCCACAGGATATTTCCCGACTGGAAAATCTGGAAGAATTCATAGCTGCCACGGAAGAATTCCAGGAAGATTTCCTGAATGAGAAAGGAGAGCAGCCCGGACTGACGGATTTCCTGCAGCAGGTCAGCCTGCAGACAGACCTGGATAATATGGACGAAGCACAGTACAGTGTAAAACTTATGACCATGCATAATGCCAAAGGCCTGGAATTTGATAATGTTTTTGTGGTTGGGCTGGAGGATAATCTTTTACCACATTCCCGATCATTGGAAAGCGACAGTGACCTGGAAGAAGAACGCCGGTTGTTCTATGTGGCCATGACTCGTGCCAGAAAAAACCTGACCATAACTCATGCCCGTACTCGCAGATTTTATGATACTTCTAATCTGACCCTGCCCAGCCGCTTCCTGCGGGAACTTGATAAGGAACTCTATGATTTCATTGATAAAAGTATAAAGAACAGTGATAATTTCAATCAATTCAGGATAATCCCACTGAACAAGCCGCGTGAAAACGAAAAATATTTTAAGATTGGACAAAAAATTGCTCACAGCAAGTTTGGTAAAGGTGTGATTCTGAATGTTGATGGTACCGGGAAGGATGCCAAATTGACCATCTCTTTTGCCGGCGGGCACCTGAAAAAAATCATCGGTACCTTTGTTGAAGTGGTATAAGGGGCTCTATGAAATTCAGATTCTTCTCTATTAGCCTTCTGCTTATCCTGTTAAGCTTTGTTAATCTATCTGCCAGTAAATATGCCGGTGAGTTGTTTCAGATGGGCGTAAGTGTGCGCAACCTTGCCCTGGGAAGATGCGGCGTAGCGGATTATCATTCTGCCAGTCTGGCCTACTGGAATCCGGCCCTGCTGAATCTGGTGGAGAATAATCGTTATGAATTGATGCATGCCGAAGAATACAATGGTCTTCTCACCTATGACACCGCCTCCCTGATCTGGGGAAGAAATATCAAACTAGCGCTGGTAATAACCAGGATAGGGATCGATGATATTCCGCTAACCTCCCTGCAGAACCCGGAAGATTCGATCAGCTTTGCCAACCGTCCCTACAAGTATAAATCCGTTAATAATTCTGATTTTGTGGTCTATGCTGGTATCTACCGGAAAATTGGAAATATCAATCTGGGATTAACTCCCAAACTGGCCTACCGGCATCTGGCTGAAGAAAACGGCTTTGGCTTTGGAGCAGACCTTTCCACTTATTACGAGATAAACACTGATCTACTCCTCGCTCTCAGGTTGCGAGATTTTTTCACTACTCAGATTCTCTGGGCTAATGGTTCGCATGAGGTAGTATATCCGGGTTTAGATCTGGAAGCTAATTATCGATTCCTGGTTCCCCTGCTGCAGCGGGAAGCCAACTTCCTGCTCGGAATTGAATCGCACACCGATAACAGGGATTTTTCGGCAACAATGTCCCTTGCCTTTCTCAGTATTGACCTTCATGCTGGATTAGCTGTAAGGGTTCATCCCCATCTGGAGCTCCTGCTGGGTTATGATATTGATAATTTAACTTCCGGATTGTCCTTATTTTATCGTAACTGGTTGCTCAATTATGCTTTTGAATACAATCCTGAACTGGATAATTCTCACCGGATCTCCCTGGGCAGGCAATTATGAAAAAAATTGCCATCCTGGGCCTAACCGGTTCTATTGGGAGATCCGCAGCCGATGTTATTCTTTCCCACCGGCAGGAATTCCAGGTGGTATTGGCCTCTTCTCATAACAATTACCAGGAATTATTCCGTCTTAGTCATGAATTAGCCATTCCCAATCTGCTGCTCACCAACACAGAGTTAAAATCCAGGATCACCGACACCCCGGAGAATATCCGCCTGTACTGGGGAGATAGCGAATTGTCCCAGTTGCTGGCCGAATTGAATCCCGATATTGTACTCAATGCCATTTCCGGCTCAGCGGGCCTGTATTCATCCATGGTAACTCTATCGCTGGGGATTGATCTGGCCCTGGCTAATAAGGAATCTCTGGTTATGGCCGGTCATCTGATCAATCGGGAGTTACAGCGCTCGGCAGCACGGCTGATTCCAGTGGACAGCGAACACAGTGCTGTGCTGCAGGCGATCGGGTCCACACCGCTATCACAGGTAAGGAAAATTATTTTAACAGCTTCCGGGGGGCCATTCCTGCAGCTGCCACCGGAAGAATTCTCCAGTATAACGGTGGAAAGAACCATGCAACATCCCACCTGGTCCATGGGGCCCAAAATCACCGTTGATTCTGCCACCATGCTGAACAAAGCCCTGGAAGTGATCGAAGCCCACTGGCTTTTTCACAAGGATTATACTGATATTCAGGCAGTGGTCCATCCTCAGTCAATCATTCATTCCCTGGTTGAATTTTGCGATGGTTCCCTGCTCGCCCAGCTGGGATTTCCCAATATGAAACTTCCTATTCTTTATGCTTTATCATATCCGGATCATCTGATCTCGGATCTTAGTTCAACCAATATCCTGGACCTGCCCTGGCTTTCTTTCCTGCCCCTGGATGAGGAAAGATACCCTCTGTATTATCTGGCTGTAGCAGCCAGTGCAGCCGGCGGCCTGATGCCCACCATAATGAATGCTGCCAATGAAGCAGCTGTAACCCTGTTTCTCGAACGGAAAATCTCTTTCCCGGCTATCCACAGGATTGTTGCCGATACCCTGAACAGTCAGAATAATTTTCCTGATCCTGACCTGGAAACGATTCTGGCTGCCAATCTCGAGACCTATTCCAGAATTATCAACGATAATTAGTATTTCTCAGGCGCTTCTTACTATATTTTAATACTATATTTCTAACATAAATTCACTAAAGGATTGCAACTTCAATGCAGGATTGTAGAAAGAAAGTATCATCTTTGACGGTAATTGCCATTCCCTGGCTGGTCGGAATCTTAACTTCCAGATTTCTGGATCATTCCTGTTACTATTATCTGATAAGTATTTCCGCCTTAGCTTTGAGTTTTTCACTACGCCGCTTCCGACAAATTTTACTACTGATTGC
>JAFGEH010000033.1 GCA_016931665.1 Candidatus Cloacimonadota bacterium
GTAACAGAAAATTCGAGTATTAGTGAGATAAGGAGTGCAAATGAACAGACAACTGAAAGTTTTATTTAAGGAACAGGGCAATATTGTACATTCCGTCAGTGGTGATGCCAGCATTAAGAAAGCAGTCGGGATCATGAACAAATACCTGATCGGAGCACTAATGGTACTAAATTTTGATGGAGATATCGAGGGTATTATTACCGAAAAGGATGTTATGAAGAAGCTGGCGAGTACCGATGATCTGGTGGGTCATCTTCCTGTCCACTCCATTATGACACCCAGGGAGAAACTGATCATTGGTAGTGGCAATGATACAATAGATCATCTGATGAATGTGATGACTGAGAATAATATTCGTCATATTCCTATTATTGATGAGGATGGAGTATTACAGGGAATATTATCCATGCGGGATATTATCAAGATCCTGCTGGAAGATACCACGCAGAAAGTAAGATATTTAAACGATTACATTATGGGCCGCTACCCGGCATAAGTGAGATTTGTTTAAAATTCAGGCAACGGAGGAATCAATGAATAAAAAAAGAATATTAGTGGTTGATGATGATCAGGATATGCAAGTGTATATTGAAACCATTCTGGGTTCTGACGAGGTAGAGATAATTTCGGCTTATAATGGTGAAGAAGGTGTTAACAAAGCCCGTTCACTTCATCCGGACATAATAATATTGGACGTGCAGATGCCGGTTAAAGATGGTTTTGCCACTTATAAAGAGTTAGTTGCTGATGAGCAGACCAGCAAGATTCCCGTAATTATGTTAACTGCAATTGAAGCTATGAGAGGGATGCACTTCTCGAAAGAAGAAATGGGAAAATTTTACGGGAAGGAACCCGCACATTATCTTGATAAACCCATTGATGCCGATAAATTAAAGGAAATGATCAGAGAATATCTATAGATATCAATATATCCCCTGAAGGCCTGCCTGACAGGCCTTTTTTTATAACAAGCTGCCGGGATCCATATCGTATTGGATTTTTATTTTAGTTGAGAATCTGAAATTATCCTGAAGAAATCCTGCTGCTAATGCCAGTATTTCCACCGAATTGCTTCGCAACAACAGATGATACCGGAATTTATTCTGTATCCGGGTTAAGGGTGCAGGACCGGGGCCGAGCAAACCAGGCATTTGAGATCCTAACCGCTGTTTGAGCTTCATTATTACGTCCTGGTTGCTGATCAACTGCTGTTGCAGGAACTTTTCATCAGTATGGGAAAAAATGAAACGAGCCATCTTAGTGTAAGGCGGATACTGCAAACGCTCCCGCAAATCCAGCTCCATGATTGCAAAGTCCCGATAATTCTGATCCATGGCATAGTGAATGGCATAATGCTCGGGATTATAGGTCTGGATATAAACCTGTCCTGGTTTATAGCCTCTTCCGGAGCGGCCGGCAACCTGGGTCAGCAGCTGAAATGTCCTTTCCGCTGCCCGAAAATCCGGAATATTCAAGCCGATATCAGCTGAGATGACACCAACCAGGGTAACATTGGCAAAATCCAGTCCCTTGGCAATCATCTGAGTGCCCAGCAAAATATCAATACTCTCGGCCCTCATTCGCTCAAACATAGAATCATAACTATCCCTTTTCCGGGTTGAATCAGAATCCATTCTCAAGATCCTGGCTTCAGGAAAGAGTAATTTCAGATGCTTTTCTACCTGTTGGGTGCCGGGTGCCCCGAAATTGAACAGGTAACTTCCACAATCCGGGCATTTCCTCGGTAAAGGTACAGATTTCCCGCAATAATGACAAACCAGTTCCTGGCTGTAGCTATGATAATTCAGGCTGATATCGCACTGGTCACATTCGAATAATTTGCCACAGTTAATGCATTGGACAAAGGAGGAATGACCACGGCGGTTCTGCAGCAGGATAACCTGTTCTTTCTGCTGCAACCGGTTGGCAATCTGTTCAATCAGAATGGGTGATAATGGCAGTTTAGCAGATCCGCTGTTACGCAGGTCTATCACTTTAACTTCCGGAAGCAGGGTGCCAGGAGGCCTTTCCTTCATTTCTAAAAGTCTGTATTTTCCGATCTTAACATTGTACCAGCTTTCCAGTGATGGAGTAGCGCTACCCAGCAGGCAAAGTGCTTTTTGGCTCCTGGCCCGGACCACGGCCAGATCTCTTCCCTGGTAGCGGGGGATATTTTCCTGCTTGTAAGAATTTTCATGTTCTTCATCAACGATGATGATTCCCAGATCAGATAGAGGTGCAAAGACTGCACTCCTGGCCCCGATAACTATCCGGCTGCGTTGGGCCCGGATATTACGCCATTGCTGCCATCGTTCCCGATCGTTCAGATGGCTGTGCAGCACAGCTGTCTGCTCGCCAAAGGCAGCAAAGAAACGGCTGACCATCTGCGGGGTAAGAGCAATCTCCGGTACCAGAAGAAGAGCTGTTTTGCCCTGCTCCAGACAATGTGAAATTATATCCAGGTATACTTCCGTTTTACCGCTGCCTGTAATGCCATGCAGAAGATAGGTGGCGTATTGTTTACTTTTAAGAGACTCTAATAATTCCCGGCAAACCTGCTGTTGACTCGAAGTCAGGATAATTCTGTCCTTCTGTTTTGTTAATATTTCCGGAATGATCGGTTCTTCTTTTATTTTTTGAGACCGGATAATTAGCAGGCCACGCTTCACGAGGTTTTTCATCAGAGAATAGCTGAACTTATCTGCCAGACGGGCCAGGGCAACGGGACGATCTGAATTTCTGACAATATCATACAATTCCTGCTGGCGGGGTGTTAAACTGCCCAGCTCCGATTTAACCTCTGGATTCAACAGAATGAAATTGGCATATTTATCTTTAATCCGGGAATCGTAGATTCTTCTAATTTCAATTAAACCATCGTCTTCTATTTTTTCCAGCCGGAACTGGAGATTTTTCATAGGTAATTTCTTCTTTAAATCAACAATATCCAGCCAGTCATCAGCTGATAACAGATTAATTATGGCAGATTCTGATTCAGAAGGTTTGTAGGTTAGCGGCAGCTCACATCTCCGCGCCTGCAGCTGAATATTGACATTGAAACCGGGAGGCAGCATGGCTGCCAGTGCCAATCCTATACTGTGCCGGTAATATCTGCTCATCCATTCAGCCAACTCCATCAAGTCCGGGGGCAGCAGCGCTTCCGGATCGATTGTTTCCATGATATCACGATACTTCATTTGCGGATCAGGCTCAAATACTTCATCCCAGACAATCCCGGTGTAGATGGAATGACTGAATCGGACAATCACGCGGCACCCTTTCCCAATTGCTTCCTGACTGCGATAAGTAAATAGTTTTGGCAGGGCAATTGGCAGAGCGATATTATAATAGTACATTTTTAATATTACTCAAATTGATTGTAATTTCCATTATATACTGACGTATCTGTTATAATGGTTTTAAGATTGTAGGCCAGGCTCATGGTGGCAATTAAACGCTTAATTCAAACAGGTACAAGTAACCCGGATGGCAAATTAACACACGATGCCGATTGAATTCTTTTTCGGCAAAGGCATCTTCTATATAGGATGTGATATTGTTCCAGGCAGACCATATATTGAAAATTGAAAATTGAATATCATAATGCCGGCTTAAGGGGAATAGCCATTGATAATCAGCAGTGTTGTGAAAAAGAGACATTACCAACCTAATCCTCCTAACTTGACCAGCAATTCTAGCACGAAGATTGACAAACTCACAGTCAAGATTTATTTGATATAATATGTTAAAGAGCGAGCAGAGAAAGGGAATGCGGGGTGAGGATCTGGCCCTGGAATATTTACTGAAAAAGAATTACAGACTTGTCGCCAGAAATTTCCACTCTGCCGGTGGGGAAATTGATCTGATTATGCTGGATGATGATATTTTGGTCTTTATCGAAGTGAAATTCCGTAAAACGGATCCTCAAACCGCTCTCAGCAGTATTTCCCGGAGTAAGCAGAGAAAATTATATGAAACCGCCGGGGTTTTCCTATCCAGGTATCCCGAATATGAAAGTTATTTCACGCGTTTTGATGTGATTGTGATTACCAGCAATACCGAAACATCCTTTTACCATCTGGAGAGTGCCTTCAGTTGATCATTCCAGCAGGCTTTCATCAAAATCGTTATCCAGATAAGAGGACCAATCGGGCAGGGTTACTTCCTGATCATCATTTTCACTATAGATAAGTTTATAATTTCCACTGGTCAGCAAATCAATAAAAATATAAGTAAAACTTCTGCCCATCCGATATTTCCAGATTTCGTAATCCTTGGTGGCATATTTCGTGTAGAAACCTGTTTTCTGTTTCACTATCTCATCTGGTTTGCCATGCCGGATATAGATGCGTCCCCGGTCGGTTTTCCAGCCTTCTTCATAATGAGAGAAGAAGCTGTTACAATAGTCAATCCTCTGTTTTACTTCATCCAGGAACTCATTCCTTTCGGTGGTGGGGGTAGGATCCTGTCTGCTCCAGAACTGATTGACGAAATTCTGTTTACCCGGATCAGAGAGTGAAGCCCAGATAGTGGTTTTAGAGGAAGGCAGGAAATAGCGGATAAGTTTCAATTCCTCTGTCAGATCCGGAAAAAGGCGAGTTGTACTCTGATATCCCCGATGCAGGCTGAAAAAATCCCTTCTGCTCTCCCGATAACCGGATATATTGTCCTTAACTTCCAGTTGCAGATTATAGAGGCCTTCCTCTAATCCTTCCAGATCAATCTTTTCGGTTATTTTTA
>JAFGEH010000034.1 GCA_016931665.1 Candidatus Cloacimonadota bacterium
AACCTGGTACAGCTTTCCGAGATTATCCGGGATGCACCGGCCGGTTTCTCCGTACTCTCGGGCGAAGACGCTTTGAATTATCCCATACTCTGTTGCGGCGGACAGGGAGTGATTTCCGTAACAGCCAATCTGAAACCCCGCCTGCTGCATGATATGGTTGAGGCCTGCCAGCAGGATAATTATGCTAAAGCCCGGGAGATTCACCTGCATCTGCTGGAACTGAACCGGGTACTTTTCATTGAAACCAATCCTATCCCGGTAAAATCCGCTCTGGCAGAAATGGGAATGATCAGCCCTGAGATTCGCTTGCCTCTGTGCCAGCTTGAAACCGCCAACCTGGAAAAACTGCAGACAGTTATGCATAATTATAAATTGATCTAGGATGAAATTTGCGAAATATCAAGGCTAATCCCCGGCTTATTGTCTGTCCTAAAACGAAGCAGTTCACCGACCTGCTGGTGTGCGCTGCAGCCTGTGAGGGGAAATGCCTTATCTACAAGCAGTCCATCTCCTTTGAGATGCTGCTGGATTACATAGAAAAGCATCCGGAATATGAAATAACAGGAGAAATTATGGCTACAGAAAAAACAAAAAATGATCAGAAGTACTGGATACTGGGTGAAGACAAGGTCGTAACCGAAGTAACCGAAAAAGAGATCATGAAAAATCCCCAGAACTATCTGACCAAGGAAATCTGGCAGAAACCACCCTTCAAATTCGAAGTCGTTATCACTCTTAGAAAGATCAAAGCAGATTAGGGATCTGTTTTTCAGCTGCTGAGAAACCTTCTGAACCTATTATTCAGCAGGGCAAAAAGCATTGCCGTATATAAGCCCAGCAGGTCAGCCAGAATATCCCACCAGGAAAAATCCCTGCCCGGTATCGGTATCTGATGCATCTCGTCCAATAAAGGCACAATAAGGGCAAGTAAAACCAGCAGGAGTAGATTGTCCTTGAATTCCCGCCGGAATCGGCTTGCCAGAAAAAGCAGTCCCAGGATCAGATAGAAACCGAAGTGAGCCAATTTATCCAGATCAAACAGTTTTTCCTGGTTAATTTTTAATCCGGGATAAGAAGTAAGAATCAGTAAAATTACTGCCCAGAAAACAAATAGCCTACGAAAAATCCAGATTTGACTAACTGTCTGTCCTTCAGGGGACATAGCTTTCCAGTTTCCACACGACAGGAAAGGGACTCATATTGAATCTGGCTTTAACCGGAATAGCTTTATCATCATCACTATACCAGATGTAAAGGCTGTTATTTTCACTGACTAAATTATTGGTAAGCATATCGCTTCTTTCCGGCTCTTCTGCTGAGGATTTTTGGAATTCTATTCTCACTTTTGTTGTTGGCAGCCGGCCGATAGCCGTGTTCAATACTTCTTTTCCCAGGTTAACAAAGGTGGCCTTCCACGTTACCCTGGCTGCATCGATCCAGAATTCTCCCTGCTCCTCGTCCAATCTGGAAGGGAGATAGAACAAAGCTGAAAAGAAATCGCGGCTCTCTTCCCTGATCGAATAAATACTGCTTCTGGCCGGATCGAGGAAGGATGTCCGGTAGGCCAGCAGTTTTTCCCGGTCATAGAAAATTTCCCGGGCTTCGGTATAATTCTTCTGATTGATCTTCTTGGTATACAATCTGGGCAGATGATTATCTTCGTAAACAATCGAGTAAGTATTATCCATGCCGGCTGCAATGCTGGCCAAGGCAGTTGAGCGTGCTTTCACGGTTAACTGGTCCAGATTATTATTGGAAATTTCCACTTTCACAACATTCAGGCCAAGATATTTGATATTCAGGTAAAGCTTTTCGGCTCTCAGAATACAGATAAACATGAGAAAAGCCAGCAGGAATAAGTTTTTATTCGGATTCTTCATCGACTGTGGGCAGGAGTTTCATCTTCACGAATTTAATACGCTGGGAACTGATATTGGTAACAGTAAACTTCACACGATTATTAAAAATATAGGAATCGTTTTTCTGCGGAACACGATTGAAGCTGTCGAATAGGAAATCAGCCAGATTATCATAGGCTTCTTCATCAATATCCAGATAGAATTCCTGATTGAGTTGGGCAATGGAGTACATGCCGCTTACAACATATTCATCATCTGTCAGCTGAGAGATCAAAGGCGATTCCTGATCATATTCGTCGTGTATCTCCCCCACCAGTTCCTCCAGAATATCTTCCAGAGTTATCAGACCGCTGGTTCCGCCATATTCATCTACGACTATGGCGATCTGAATTTTTTTGATCCTGAACTGATTCAGCAAATTCTGAATCTTGATGTTTTCAGTCACGAATATGGCCGGCCTCAGGAAAGAAGGGATGGCCTTTTTGTCCGGATTCAGGATGATATCTTTGGCATATACTATTCCAATGATATTATCGATATTTTTCTTGAAAACCGGTATCTTGGAATGGCCGGACTGCAGGATAACTTCCTTGAGTTTGCTCAAGCCTTCTGAAGCTTCCACTGCCACCATATCCACCCTGGGAATTAAAATCTCCCGGGCTGAGGTCGAAGAGAATCTGAAGATGCTGGTGATGATCCTTTTTTCGTTTTCTTCCAGATAATGCTGGGAAGAATCAGAGGTGATCAGATTTTTGAAATCTTCCGAAGTGATAGCTGTATATTGGGAAGATGAATGTTTCCTGGAAAAAACAGCGCTGATCAGGCCCAGGATCTTGATGAGAGGCCACAGCAGGAAGCGGATTATAATCAGCAGGAAACTGGAGAAGACGGCCAGTCTCTCCGGGGAAGAATAGGCATAAAGCTTGGGAGTAAGTTCTCCGAAAATCAGCAGCAGGATAGTCATCAGAAAGATTTCGGCTGTCAAAGCATAAAATTCGGAAGAAGCACTCAGAAATTCCCGGCTGATCTTGATCGCGACAAGAGCAGCCAGTGAGGAGGCTGCCACGTTAACAATCGTATTGCCCAACAGGATTATTATCAATAATTCCCGGGGATTTTTCATTAATTTTACGATACGGCGGGAGCCCTTTGTTCCGCTTTTTTCCATTTTTTTCAACTGGATTTTGGTCAAGGAAAAGAAGGCGGTTTCAGAACCCGAAAAAAAGGCGGAAAGAATCAGAAAACCAATGATTGCCAGCGAAGCAAGGTTGATATTTATATCCACTTTAACGAATCAACTCCTTACATTTTAACCAGTAATATTCCTGTTTTGTTTCCATCTGCAGGCGACTGGCAGCAGCCAGATGATCGTAACCCAGAAGATGCAGAATTCCATGCAGAAACAGGTAAGCTACTTCCTCCAGCAGGCTGTGATTACTTTTCTGCTGTTCTGCCACCCGGGTGTCAATTATAATATCTCCCAGACTGGGTGTGAATTCATTGCTCGAACTGAAAGATATAACATCTGTGAGAGCATCCTTACCCAGATATTTCCTGTTTAATTCCCGGATAGAACCATCACTGCTCAGGATCAGGTTAACGTCCTTATCAGCACATCCCTCTTCCCGGCAGACAAGATCCAACATGGCATGGAAAATATCTTCCGATAAATCAGAATCGGTTTGATTATCAATTATCAACATCTCTGTGCTCAGGATACTCCAGGCGTCTTCGGTAAACACCCATGATGATGGGCAGCATATATTCTTTAATCTTCTTCAGTTCCTGCATGGTAATGGGGGCTTCGTCCAGCTGATTATCCTGGATGAGTCGTAAGACAACCTCATCAAGTAATTCTCTCAAGATCTGCTCATCGAATTCATCCAGTGATTTGGTGGTTGATTCGAAGATATCAGCGATCATCACGATGGCAGCCTCTTTACTTCTCGGCTTGGGACCTTTATAGTAAAATTCCTCAGGATCTATTTCCAAATTTGTTTCCTGCGCTTTGTTCAGGAAATAACTGATCTTATTCGTTCCATGATGCTGTTCAATGATATCAATAACCGCGTAAGGAAGCTTGTATTTCCGGGCCAGACGGACACCGTCCTCGATATGGCGGCGAATAAGGATAGCACTTTCATTGGCCATCATATTATCGTGTAACTCTGTAGCTTCGGGGTTATTCTCTATGAAAAATTTCGGATTATCGATTTTACCGATATCATGATAATAACTTCCCACCCGGGCCAGCAGATGATTTGCGCCAATGGCTTCCGCCGCACTCTCTGCCAGATTTCCCACGATCAAGGCATGATGATAGGTACCGGGAGTGATCAGGGACATTTTCTTCAGCAGAGGATTCTCAAAATCCAGCAGCTCAAGCAATATCTGCTTGGTAGCCAGATTTAATTTTCTCTGCAGGAAGGGAACAAGCAGCATTAAACCACCAATGGAGATTAGGCATGATACTAATCCATAAGCCAGATGGAGCAGGTAGACCTCAATCGTCTGAAAACGGATCAAAGATACGGCAGTGTTTATCACCAGAAAGGCAATAAGCAGATAGAGAGTCATTGGATAGAATTCCTGCTTTTTCCTGAGTCCTTTAAGCGCTATCAAACCTCCGCAGGAAGTAAGGGCCAGCATAGCAGGAGCCAGAAAATTCCAATTGAGGAAATGTGCGATCAGGATAAGATTTATCAAATTATAAATCAAACCTATCTGAGGGTTGAAAATCATGGCTATCAGTAGAACAGAAAAGCTGAAAGGGATGAGCAGTGAGGGTAGTTCGAAGGCTGTATTCACCAGAATGGTCATAAAAACGGATACCAGAAGACTGGCCAGCAGCACGAT
>JAFGEH010000035.1 GCA_016931665.1 Candidatus Cloacimonadota bacterium
ATATTGGAAAGTCCGCCTGATCTTGTTATATCAGGGATAAACGGAGGCCAGAATATGGGCGAGGACATCCTGTATTCCGGAACGGTTGCAGCAGCCCTGGAAGCCATGTTCATGGATTACCGGGCCATGGCCGTATCCCTAGCCTCGCATGTGAATCAGCATTTCGCTACGGCTGCGCATTTTATCAGTAGCTTCCTGCGAACCGGGCTTCCCGATCTGATCCAGGGCAGGGAAATACTCAATATCAATATACCCAATTTAACCATTGACCAAATCCGCGGTATCAGGGTAACCAAGACAGGCCACCGGCATTATCAGGATTTTGTGAAGGAACAGAAAGATCCCCGGGGCAGGACCATTTACTGGATCGGTGGGGCCCGGCCGCTGTGGGATGATGTGGTCGGAACTGATTTCAAAGCTGTGGACGAAGGTTACATTTCCATAACTCCCCTGTCACCCAGTTTCACCCTGGAATCAGCTCTGCCCAAAGTGAAAGAATGGGCAGATAAAATGAACGTTCAAGGCAGCACCAGATGAAGTTCTCCGATCAGAAAAAGATGATGGTACAGAACCAGATTGAAGGCAGGGGCATAAGCTCTGAGGCTGTTATCCAGGCTTTTCTCAAAGTAGATCGCCATCTCTTCGTTCCCGAAGCCATCCGCTATCTGGCTTATCAGGATTCACCCCTGGGAATTGGGGAAGGCCAAACCATATCACAACCTTACATAGTCGCCCTGATGCTGGATCTGCTCGATCCTCATCCCTGGGAGCGAGTGCTGGAGATCGGTACCGGTTCAGGGTATCAGACCGCTTTACTGGCCGAACTGTTCGAACGCGTCTATACTGTGGAAAGGATCGATGTTCTGCTTACCAGGGCTCGTTCCAGACTGCAGGATCTTGGCTATAATAATATTTTTTTTAAGACGGGCGATGGAACAAGAGGCTGGGAAGGCGGTGAACCGGCCTGCCAGTTATTCGATAAAATAATTGTTTCGGCTGCAGCTCCGGATATACCCGCCAGCCTTATTAGCCAGCTGGCTGACCCTGGCCTACTGGTGATCCCGGCGGGTAGTCGCTTCATGCAGGACCTGATTGTACTGAAAAAAGAAAAGAATAAGCTTACTACCACCAATCAGGGTGGATGTGCTTTCGTGCCCCTGATCGGCAGTGAAGGTTGGCAGAGTGACTAAATCCTTACTGCTGATTTGTCTGATACTGCTGTTGTGGCTAAATTTAGCAGCATCAGACTGGAAAGGAAATATCAGGCAGAAAGTTGACGATATTCAGATATCACCAGAACTGAAGGTCTTTCTGATCGCCATGATCCCCATCTTCGAATTAAGGGGAGCAATACCCATCGGCCGGTTGTATTATCAACTGCCGATCTGGAAAGTCTTCCCCCTGGCTGTAGCCGGGAACATGGTACCAATTTTCCTGATCCTTCTCTGTTTCGATCTGGTGGCTGCCCTGATCGGGAAAATACCTTTTATGAACGGAATCATGCAGGCGGTGCTGCGCAGGACCAGAGCCAAGAGCAACCTGATGGAAAAATATGAGGAAATTGGCCTGATGCTGTTTGTAGCAATACCTTTGCCTGTAACAGGAGCCTGGACTGGTTCCCTGGCTGCTTATCTCTTCGGATTTGGTTTCTGGAAATCAATCCTGTTCATCTTTCTGGGTGTGCTGATAGCCGGAGTGGTTGTTACTTTCCTGACCAGCCTGAAATGGATAGGAGCCGGTCTGGCGCTTTTGGCCCTGATTTATTTCCGGGTAAAAGATGCCCGGAAAAGGAGAGAAAATGGAGAAAAATGTTAAAATCGCCTTGATATTTCTGCTCTCTTTTCTGTCTTCCCTGTACCTTGCTGGTATCGAAGTTTCCGGAGATCAATCCGGGACCTGGCCTGCAGCAGGTAATCCTTATCATCTGGTCGGAGATGTCACTGTCCCGGCGGGGCAGAATCTGGAAGTGGAAGCAGGAGTACAGTTGTTTGCCCAGGGGAGTTATCGGATTACCGTTCTGGGCACCATAATCCTGGCCGGCAGCGAGACGGATTCAATTCATTTCCAGGGAGCTGAAGGGATTGACTGGGGAGGGCTGCGGCTGGAGAATGAAGCTGAACCAAGTTACCTGAGTTATACCAGGATTTCCAATACCGACGATACCAATGATTATGCTGTTCATGTAATAAATAGTCCAGTTTATATACAATACTGCCTTTTTGACGATCATTTGAAGGCTCTGGCTCTTTCCGGCCTGGCTGCTGCCGATCCCGCCTATATGGAAGTAAAGCATACCCGGATAGCCAATTGTGAACAAAACGGCATACTGATCACAGATAATTCCGATGTGCTGATCGATTCCTGTGAAATAACACAGTGCGGACTGGGCAGCCAGTACCGCGGCGCTATTCAGCTCTCTCTGCAGAGCGCGTCCCATAACTGCAGCCCTGTCATCAGCAATTGCTGGATACATGATAACGGTAAACAGGGGGTGACCATGGCCAACCTGTTCAATTATCCCGGTATGGCCCCGCATCTGACGGGGAATCTGATCGAAGGTAATCTCACAGGTATCTATCTGTACAATGCCAACGGTCATTATGCTGATAATATTATTCGTAATAACTTCATTCCGGGAGATGCCAATTCCGGGGCCGGAGTGATGTGTTACGGTCCGGGAGCCGTTAATGGCGTGTTTACCCGCAACGAGGTCACCGGTAATTTTACCGGCTTCTACCTGGCCGGCAATGCTTCCGCCGACCTGGGGAATATCGAAAATGCCGATGATCAGGATGATGGACTGAATTACATACATAACAACATCGATGAAGGGGAGAACCTCTATTCAGTTTATAATGATTCCAATCAACCCGTGTCGGCGCAGAACAACCTCTGGGACAGTTCGGAAACGGCAGAAATTGCTGAGACGATAATTGATCAGAATGATAATCCTACCCTGGGGTTGGTAACTTTTGAGCCGATCTACCCCTACTCTGTACCGCCTGTACCGGCAGATTTTTCCCTATCCTTCGGATCGTTGTACGTAAATCTGGACTGGGATATTCCAGACCCGGCAATAGCACTGTTATCTCATTACAGTGTTTATCTTGCCCTGGCGGGAGGTGATTTCAATGTCATTGCTCAACCCGTGGTTTCCGCTTACGATTATGAAATACCGGATGTTCCTGACCTTTATCACCAATTCTATGTCACATATACAGATATTTTCAGCCAGGAATCGGCAGCATCGGATACCCTGGAATTCTGGACAGTGGAGGCGGGAGAACAAGAATTGCCACTAGCAGCTTCTTTCCTGGAGATCTATCCCAATCCTTTTACCCTCGCGGGGAACCTGCGCTCCTCCGGGCTGCAGATAAGTTTTCAAATCACTGAAACTGACGAGATTCTTCTGCAGATTTTTGATATCAGAGGCCGCCTGACAGGTGAAAAAAATCTGGGTAAATTAGCAGCCGGTCTGCATCATCTGACCTGGGAAGCAGGTTTGAAAGATCTGGGCAGCGGAGTTTATATAGTGAGTATTTCGGGGAACCATACCATGGCAGGTAACCGCTTGATTCTGCTTAAATAAACTGCAATTAAATATTGACAAACCTGAACCTGGAAAATTTTTAAAAGGATGAAATTTCAAAGAAAAAGGAACAAAAATGAGCCTACTGGATAAATGTTATAGTTTTGAGGATGCCAAGAGAGTTATGGCAGCAGGATTTTATCCCTATTTCCGGGTAATAAGTTCAGAGCAGGACACGGAAGTAATGGTTAACGGCAAACGGATGCTGATGATGGGCTCCAATAGCTATCTGGGTTTGACCAATCATCCCCGGGTGATCGAAGCAGCCAAACGGGCTACCGATAAATACGGCACGGGATGCGCTGGTTCACGTTTCCTGAACGGAACCCTGGATATTCATATCCAGCTGGAGGCGGAACTGGCAGAGTATGTGGGCAAAGATGGTGCTCTGGCCTATGCAGCAGGCTATATGGCTAACCTGGGCGCTATCTCAGCTATGGTGGATCGGGGTGAATACATCGTGACCGATAAATTCGACCATGCTTCCATCCTCGATGGCTGTTTCCTCTCCTTCGGCAAAATGCTGCGGTACAATCATAATGATATGGATAGTCTGGAGAGGACACTGCAGGGGATTGATGGCAAGAATTCCCTGATCGTGGTGGATGGCATATTCAGCATGGAAGGAGATATTGCCGATGTTCCTCATATCTGCGATCTGGCCAAAAAATACGGATCCAATGTCATGGTGGATGAAGCACATTCCCTGGGAGTACTGCATGCAACAGGCGCGGGTGCTGCCATGCATTTCAACCGGACGGATGATGTAGATATAATCATGGGAACCTTCAGCAAATCCCTGGCATCGGTGGGAGGATTCATCGCTGCCAATGAAGATATTATCCATTATCTGAAACATAAATCACGGCCTTTGATCTTCAGTGCTTCCCTGCCCCCGGCTTCTGCTGCCAGTGTGCTGGAAGCACTCCACATCATCCTGGAAGAACCGGAAAGAATCACTCAACTCTGGGAAAATACCAACTACATGGCTGAGAATTTCCAAAATATGGGCTTTGATATCGGTAATTCCTGTACTCCGGTTATTCCCCTGCATGTGGGCAGTGCCGATAATGCCTTCCACATGTGGAAACTGCTGGATGAGGAAGGAGTATTTATCAATCCGGTGATCCCACCAGCTGTACCGCCCAATGATACGCTTATCCGCTGCAGCTTTATGTCCACCCACACCCGGAAACAACTGGACGAAGCTCTGGAGAAATTCGAGAAAATAGGCAAGAAACTTCATATCATCTAATCATAAAATTAGATAATTCTTTTCCCTGACCTTTTTCAGAAGGCGGTGTAATTCTTGTAACCGCTTTAATAATAAATAAATACAAAATTTTTTCAGATAAAGGGAATGAATCTTGCGTAATTGCAGATCATTAAATTAAGGAGAAGGGAATGAAATATTTCTGGATAGGATTAATACTATCAGCAGCTGTTTTTTTGCATTCACAACCACAGGATTTGATAACTGCCGGCAGAATTGCGGACAATTTTCTGCAGATCATGGAAAAGGATAATCAGATCATAGATATTCAGGCTGTTCAGGATAACAGCTCGGACAGAAGCACACTTTGTTACCTAATGAATCTGGATCCGGCAGGGTTCATCATAGTCAGCGCCAGATCGGAACTCTATCCTGTTATGGCTTATTCTTTCCGCGAAAGTATCACCGGAACAGATAATCCCTTGCTGGATATCCTGATTCATGACCTTAAACTGCGCCTGGAATATTATAGAAAAAACCCTGAAGCAGCTGAAGTCAACAGGATCAGCTGGCAGCAGTGGCTAAATGACACCCCGGCCAACTTCCGGGAATTTGAGCAGTGGCCCGTGGCTAATTCCACTTTGACTGATGGCTGGGTTCTGACCACCTGGAACCAATCTGGAGTCTACAACCGCTTCTGTCCGATCGATAATACAGGTGAACGCTCGGTGGTGGGCTGCACGGCCACTGCCCTGGCTATGATCATGGATTTCCACAGTTATATCGGCGCTGCCCAGTTCACCGATGCCGATGATTATCAGACCTGGACCCAGCACATCCATATTGATAATGATCATGAAGCCCGTGATTTTCCTTCTTTCCCGGAACTTAATTTCTACCTGCAGGAATTAACCGGGCGGTATGAAGCAGGGTTACCTCTGATCGATGATGATAAACCGGCCATCAGTTTCGCGGCCGGCGTGGCCGTCCACATGAATTACAGCAGCACCGGTTCCGGTGCCTGGGGCGTGGAAGAGGCTCTGGAAGGCAAATTCGGCTACGAATCCGTGGTTGAGATCGATGGTGATAATTACCAGTTTTTTTCCAGGCTGATAGCCAATATGCAGGAGATGAGGCCGGTGGAGATGTCTATCTATTCTGAATCCTCCGGCCACGCGATCATAGTTGACGGCTATAATACAAATAATTATTTTCATTTGAATTACGGCTGGGGAACCTCCAACAATACCTGCTGGTATCTGCTGCCTCAGGGCATGCCTTCCGGATACTCGGTAATCGGCAGCGGCATCATGGATATCGAAGGAGGCGAACTACCCGTAGCCGTTTCCGGCGATATCAATGCTGAGGCCTCATCTCTGGTGGGGGCGGAGGTCTTCCTGGACGGCGAGGTTTATGATTATCATTGTTATGTGAATGAAGAAGACGGCGGTTTCTGGCTTCCGGCAGTAAAAAGTGGTTATTATACGGCAACTGCCTTCCTTTCCGAAAGAATATACTACCAGCAGCTGGAAAATATTCTGATCGATGCGGATAATGATTTCCTTCAGTTCGACCTGGGGAATTTCGAGGCTGTAACAGGCGTGGTTACGGCTCCGGTAGAAGTTAACAACTGTCTGATCACTCTGTACCAGAATGGCGAGATCGTGCATACCGGCTATAGCGGTGATAACGGTTTCTTCTCCCTGCCGGATGTATTGCCGGGTTATTACCGGGCCACGGCCAGCATGACGGGCAACTATTTCGATGAACGCCTGGTTGAGATCACCCTGGAGAATCAGACTATTGATTTTACTCTGACCAGTTATCCTTTCGATATCGCACTGGGCTATGCCTCCTCTCCAGTGGGAACCTGGTCTCTGGCTCCGAATTATGAAGTCAGTTGTGCCATCAGGATCGGTGCTGAAGAAAGCTCCACTGCCAGCGGTGATCTGATAACCAAAGTGCGGTTCAAGGCGCCATTTTCTGCTGGAGAAGGAAACCTGTTTGCCCAGGTCTGGCTGGAAGAAACCCTGATTTCGGAAGTGGAAGTAACCGGTTTCAACATGGGGGAATGGGTTACTCAGGAATTGAATAATTATGTGAGAATAGAACCGGGCTATGAATATTTTGCAGGTTACCGGGTGGCAGCCGAGAACGGAGTACTTGCTTTTCACGATGAAGGCCCGCGGGTCAGCCAGAAAGGTGCCTGGATCAGGCACTCCTACTGGCTGGAACTGCAGCCGGTAAATTTTAACTTCAACTTCAATATAGAAGCCGTTACCAGTACGCAGGAAGCAGGTTTGCTGAGTGGGAATGTAACCTTGGAGGGCGGAAACGGCATTCTGCTGGATGCCGTGGTAGATGCCGGCAATTTCGTAACACATCCCGATCTCTATGGTAATTACCACCTTGGTGTTAAGTATGGTACATATGATCTGACAGCCAGCCTGAACAATTACCAGAGTCAGCAGATACCGGGCTTAACGGTAGATGAACTGAATCCGGCCTTAGCTGATCTTAATTTCGTTCTGATTATGGACACTTTTGCCGGGGAGTCGGATCTTCCGCTCCTGCCTGTATTGATCAATTATCCCAATCCTTTCAACCCGCGTACGACCATATTTTTCAACCTTCCCGCCCTGGAAGAGAGGGATGATCCCCGGCTAGAGATCTTTAACAGCCGTGGTCAG
>JAFGEH010000222.1 GCA_016931665.1 Candidatus Cloacimonadota bacterium
AATTAAAACTGAAATTACCATACTTTCCTCGATGCCGGTGCCCGTTGGCAGATTTCGCATCATGTCTGTTGCACCGGGAGGTACAACAACCTTTCTACAGGAGTTTGTCAAATGTTTTTTTGTAAAAAATTAAATTCGCTGCAGATAATATAAAATTGTCCTAGCTGATTCTATAATAGCACTTTACTTAGAACAAGATTAAAGGAATTTTTGACGGAAATATTTACACTCAGATTATGTAATAAATATTTTACAATGATGAAATATTCTATTGTGATCCAGTGGGGGGAATATTATTTCAGGAGGATCATCTTACCTGAGCTGCTGGTTCCCCCGGCTTGTATCTGGTAAAAATAAATACTGCTCCCGGTTTCTATTCCCGATTCAGACTGAGCATCCCATAGGAAAGAATGCTCTCCTCTCGTAAGGTAATAAGCGGATGTCTTCTTAACTGTTTGCCCCCGCGTATTGAAGATGGTTAACAGCACTGGTCCGGGCTGAGCCAGTTGAAACCTGATCTCTGTTCTGGGATTGAAAGGATTGGGAAAATTGCCGATCAGGGAGATGGGATCACTTAGAATAAGATCTTCAGCTGCCACTTCCTGAATTACCAATTCGACCGGCAGGAGAATTTCGGGGTTATGGTTATCATTACTGAATATGTGTAAAAAGCTTGAATAGCTGCCATTGGGCAGGTTCTGGCTGTTCAGGGTCAAAGATACAATATCCGTCTCCCCTCCTGCAACATTTCCCAGAAAATGATCCAGGCTCAGCCAGGCAGGCTGACAGCTGATCCTGACAGCCAGGGATTCTTCCAGGTAAGGCTGGTTCCAGACAATTTCCAGGCCATCACTTCCGTTCGAGTTTTCTATGCCAACGGTAGCAGAATTCAAATCACCTGCCAGAGTTTCATAAAGAAATCGGATCTCTCCCGAAGCAGACAAATGAACCTGGAAAGTAAGCTGGCCGCTGACGGGCTGATTAAACTGCCAGTCCTGATACTGAATGATAAATTTTCCTGCTTCCGGGAAATAATGATAGAATACCGAGCCGTTCTCTCCCTTGAGATTATCCCAGAGGGGTGCGATGAAATTATCCGGATTATTGGCAGAGGGAATGGGATCGTTGGAGTAATCGTTGCCATAAGTACCGAAAGTGAGATAGCCGTTGGTTGAGACTCTCATCTCCTGATAGGACTCACCATAGAAGGGAAATGGGAAGGGTAAGATCAGCAGAACATTATTGTCTATACCGGAAAGTGCCAGGTCAGTTCCGATCTGGGAGATATCCTCCCACAGGAATTCCGGGCCTTGAGGTTCACGACTGTCCGACCAGTAATATCCGAACTGATCCGGCCCACCGTTGATCCAGGAAGGGAGAGTGCCATCCGGTTCCACATAAATCCGGTATTGGAGGTCACCTCCGCCCAGATTGGAAATGGATATCTGTGTCTCGATGGAATCGGCAGGTTGGCAATACTGAATGATTTCCGCAGGTTGAACGCTGATAATCTGTGTTTCAAAGCAGACCGCAGTAATGGGGATAAGCAGTTCCGGCTGCAGGGGATCATTGGAATGGATGGTTAATTCCTCCCAGAAATCTCCGGGTTGGCTGGCCGGGAAGAAGATGGTGAGAACCGAGCTTTCTCCAAAATCCAGATTGTTATCCGGATATTGAGTTATCTGAAACGCGTCTCCGGTAATTTCAACCGAGGAAATAAGCAGGGATTCGTTCCCGAAATTCTGAAGATAAAGATCTATGGAACGGGAGTTATCCAACAGCACGGGGCCAAAATCGATTTCGTCGTGAGAAGTCCAGAGGGCGGGTTCAGCTTCATTGAGCAGAAAAGCCAGATAGCGGCGGATCAGGTTATTCTTGCTGTTCAACCCTGAACCGTCATGCAGGGCACCCAGTATGGCGCTGGAACAGATGGTCCGATAAACAGGGGTTTCGTTGCCAATAGTGCGGTATATAGTATCATCGGATTGCAGCAGGGCAAAGCCACCGGAAAGACCCAGGCGGTTGATATAAATATCGGCAGAGGAATAAGGCGAGTAAGCGTAATCCAGCCCGGTAGTGAAACTGGTGGAGATACCATTAATTGACTGCACTTCATCGTGGTAATCACCCTGTCCCAGATAGGCAGTTCCGAACAGGTTCCAGAAGGTTGTGCCCGCGTGATCTCCTCCGATATTGGTTCCTTCCAGGTAAATTGAACCGCCCTGATTGAGATAATCCACCAGGTGATTTTGCTCCGAGGAATTCACGATTCCCGGTGGGGTAAGGCCTCAGCCCTCGCAGAAGGAACCAAGCAGTATGAAGATGGCATCGAAGGTGGTAAGGTCAGCCGGCAGGGTGGAACCGATGGTAAAATCATATCCCCAGTAATCCAGGCCATTGATAATGGCGTAATCTCCTCCCACGGGAATATCAGTTTCCGGATCCAGAAAGGCAAAGGAAGGATTCTCATTGTGCCAGATATAAATGCCCTGAGCCGATAGATTAATACTGATGACCATAGTAAACAGCAGTAAGTAGTTTTTAAACAATCTATTCTCCTCGCCTGGAATTTATTTGATAATATAAAACAATTTCTGTTCCAACTGGAGAATTAATTGGCGCAGTACCATTAACATACCAATAAATATAGTTTTACAGCTCAATTTGAAATAACCGGCAACGCTTAATTGATTTGTGTTAAAGAAAATGTAAATGATTTAATTTACAATCAAATAGTATTACCTGAAAAGATAAAGGCGGAACAGCTGAAAACCTGCACTGCTTTCAACTGGATCCAGCATCTCAAATAAGCAGGCGGGCTTTTTCACTTGTAAATAAATTCATTCTTCTTATTCTTTAGTTAAATGATGATAAAAGAAGGAGTGAAAATGTCTGCCAAAGTCCAAACCAACTTTAATGGCAAGTCTTCCGATCTGGTGATGGTTTCGGAGATCTTGCCTGACAAACTTGTGATAATTCCCATAACTCACAGGCCAATCTTTCCTGGTATACTGATCCCGCTCACTTTTTCCGGGGATGAGTTCCTGAAGGCTCTGGAAGCGGCCTATGAAAGGGATAACCGCCTGTTCGGTGTAGTTCTGGTCAAAGAACCGGACAGAGAGGATTTCTTCAATTCGGAACTGCATCCGGTAGGTACGGTGATGAAGATATATAAAATCACACCTATCGGCGATAATGCCGTGCAGGTGATAGTACAGGGTCTGCAGCGCTTCACTCTGATCTCCAAAGCCTGGAAGACCCCGGTTCTGCGCTGTAAAGTTAGCTATCATTACGAAACTGCCGTTAAACCCAGTGACGAATTAAAGGCTTACACCCTGTCGATAATGTCCGCTTTGAAGGAGTTGCTGAAGATCAATCAGCTGTTTCAGGAGCAGTTGAAAATGATCATGGCACAGGTGTCTTACGAGAATCCGGGACAGCTCCTTGATTTGGTGGCGTCGGTTTTGAATGCTGATCCTCCCCGGCTGCAGAATCTGCTGGAGACCTTCGATCTGGTTAAACGCAGCGAAAATGTTCTGCTGCTGCTGAAGGAAGAAATAGAGTTGGCTCATCTGCAGGAGGACATTGAGAAGCAGATCGAGGAGAAAGTATCCAGGAGGCAGAAGGAATATTTTCTCAGGGAACAGTTGAAAGTTATCAAGAAAGAGCTGGGGCTGGAAAAGGACGATAAATCGGCGGAGATCGAGAAATTCGAGGAGAGGCTGAAAAGCCTTAAATTGAGCAGAGAGGCAGCGGATGTCATTCAGGAGGAAATGGATAAACTGAAAATGCTGGAACCGATTTCACCGGAATTTCATGTAACCCGCAGTTATCTGAACGCACTCACCGAATTGCCCTGGGGTATCTTTTCCCAGGACAGGCTGGATATCCGGGCGGTGCGAACAATACTGGATGAGGATCATTATGGGCTGGATGACGTGAAGAAACTGATCCTGGAATTTATTGGTACTATCATAAAAAGAGGTAAGGTAACGGGTTCCATACTCTGCCTGGTTGGCCCTCCGGGAGTTGGCAAGACCTCAATAGGCCGTTCGATTGCCCGTTCTCTTAACCGTGAATTCTACCGTTTCTCTCTGGGAGGAATGCGGGATGAAGCCGAGATCAAGGGACATCGCCGCACTTATATCGGAGCCATGCCGGGCAAGATTATGCAGAGCTTGAAAAGAACCGGGACTGCCAATCCGGTGATCATGCTGGATGAAATAGACAAGATCGGTATCAGTTTCATGGGTGATCCGGCCTCTGCTCTGCTGGAAGTACTTGATCCGGAGCAGAACAGAGATTTTCTGGATCATTATCTGGATGTCCGCTTTGATCTTTCCAATATCTTATTCATTACCACGGCTAATCAGCTGGATACTATCCCCCGTCCCCTGCTGGACAGGATGGAAGTGATCAAGCTGCCCGGTTATATCCTGGAAGAGAAGGTGGAAATTGCCAAACGCTATCTCATACCCCGTCAGCTGGAGAGGCACGGTTTAAAGAAGAAAGAGATAAACATCAGTGATAAAGCACTGCGTTTGATAGTGGACCGCTACGCCCGGGAAGCGGGAGTACGCAGCCTGGAGAACCAGATCAAGAAAATCATGCGCCAGGTTACTCTGCAGCAGGCAGAAGGTAAAAGTGACAAGACTTCCATCAGCCATAAAAATCTGGAAGAATTCCTGGGAAAACCCATCTTCGCAACAGAAGACCTGTATCAGAAAAAAATTCCCGGAGTAACCCTGGGGCTGGCCTGGACTTCCCTGGGAGGAACGACCATCTATATCGAAGCTTCCGGTATTAAAGCTAAAAGTGGCGGTTTCAAACAGACTGGACAGTTGGGTAAGGTAATGCAGGAATCTTCTGAAATCGCTTATTCCTTTGTGAGAGGGTTTCTGAGTGAAGATGCCAGGTACAAGAATTTCTTCAACGAACATTTCATCCATCT
>JAFGEH010000036.1 GCA_016931665.1 Candidatus Cloacimonadota bacterium
CAGAAGCCTTTCTTTTTAGCCATTAAGGCAATAGTATCAGTCAACCGGTGCATATGCAGAGCTGTCCAGCGTGCTACAAAGGACGCTCCCGCTGCCGCCGCTAGTCCGACCAGATTAAAAGGTTGTTCATAATTGCCATAAGGAGCAGTAGAGCTATATGCTCCCAGAGGGGTAGTAGGGGCATTCTGACCACCGGTCATACCATAGATGAAATTATTCACACAGATCACATTAATATCCACATTCCTACGGGCAGCATGGATCAGGTGGTTGCCTCCGATGGCAAACAAGTCTCCGTCACCCGAAATAACGGCTACGGTCAGATCACGGTTGGCCAGTTTAAGACCGGTTGCGAAAGGCAAAGCCCTCCCGTGTGTTGTGTGATATGAATCCAGGCGAACATATCCAGCTGCCCGACCGGTACAGCCGATACCTGATACCAGGGCAACTTTATCGATGTCCAGTTCTGCCTGCTTTAAACCTTTCACGAAGGCGGTCACGATATTACCCAGACCACAGGAAGGACACCAGATATGGGGCATCCGGTCCATGCGCAGATATTCTTCCATAGGATGTATAATTTCGGGATTAACGTTTTGCATGTGCCACCTCTTCAATAGCTTTAAGGATATCTTCCGGTTTATGAATACCCCCGCCCGGATGGCCTACCAGCCTGGTGGGAACTGATTTTGCCACTCTTTCCACTTCCAGGGCTATCTGGCCCAGGTTCATTTCCACAACAACAAACCCACTGACTTTCTCGGCCAGTTCCCTGATTCGTTTTTCCGGGAAAGGCCAGACGGTAATCAACCGCAGATATCCAACTTTGATGCCTTTTTTCTTAGCCAGATTGATACCGGGAATAACCGTTCGGGAAGTTATACCATAAGAGACAACAATTACATCGGCATTATCAATATCCTTCTCTTCAAGAAGGATTATTTTGTCGGCATTTAACTTAATTTTATCCACCAGACGGTTGACCAATTTAACATGACATTCTTCCGTCATGTCAGGATATCCTCGTCTATCATGGGTCAATCCGGTGGTATGGTAACGGTATCCTTCTCCGGCTTTGGCAAAATCCGGAACCAGATCAGACTGGCATTCATAGGGAAAATACTCCTGTGGTGGTTTGCTGGTATAACGTCTTTCAATAACATGGATTTTATCATAAGGAGGTATTATAACTTTTTCCGTCATATGCCCGACAATGGCATCTGACATCACGAAAACCGGTAACCGGTACTGTTCAGAATAGTTAAAGGCGGTGATAGTGAGGTCGAAAAATTCCTGAGGGGATTTTGGTGCCAGAGCAATAACCGCATAATCGCCGTGAGAGCCCCATCTGGCCTGCATCATGTCGGATTGACCCCAGGAAGTTGGAAGCCCGGTTGATGGTGAACCGCGCTGAACGTTGATGATTACACAGGGCGCTTCCATCATCAATCCCAGGCCGATATTTTCCAGCATCAGGGAAATCCCGGGTCCGGAAGTAGCCGTCATGGATTTGGCGCCAGCCCAGGAAGCACCAAGAATGGCGGCCATGGAAGCTATTTCGTCCTCGAACTGCACAAAAACCCCGTCCAGTTGTGGTAAACGATAGGCCATTCTTTCTGCAATTTCAGAAGCCGGTGTAATAGGATATCCTCCGAAAAAACGGCAGCCGGCCGCGATAGCGCCCTCTGCACAGGCAATATCACCCTGCAGGAAGAATTCACCCTGGAGATCACTTCTTATCAATTTTCACCTCCTTGCGTACTACCACTATGGCACAATCGGGGCAGATAGACTCGCAGAGTCCGTCAAAAGTGCATTTATTCAGATCAGTTACCATGGGGGGATGAAAACCTTTGCTGTTGAATTCATCGGAGATAACCAGAACACCGTTGGGGCAGAACTCCACACAAAAGGAACAGCCCTTGCAGCGATCACTGATGATGAATATTTCACCTTGAACAACCTTGGGTTTCTCTTGGCCAAAAGGTCTTTCCCAATATTTCATAGATTCTCCTGTATTTAGCTGACAGAATTTTACCCGCCATTAAATAGAAAGCTGCAGTTTACTTTCCAGTGAAACTGCAGCTTATTATCTCTTCCAGATCTTCTGCCGGAGGGAGCTGAATCCAGGTAACTCAGATGATTGTATAAAAATGGTCCTATACAATATTCTCTGGAGCGAACCCGGTTGAGTCCTTCTCTCGATTTTCAAGCAAACCCCTTCAGCCGGATATCCCGATTATTTTTTCTGAATCCGATTCCAATTCTGATGCTTAACGAACCGAATTCCAGACTGCCAATTTGGGTTATGAAAATTTGGGCAAGCGTTTGTTTGTCAACGATTTAATTATTTATTTAATTTGTCGCTGTGAAATATTAAATCAGAAAAATAAGTTAAGATTTTTTTTAATAAAAAAATAGATGAATCAGCCCTTATCCTGGCATAGCTCCAGGAGTACTCCATTGGTGGATTTGGGATGCAGGAAAGCTATTTTAGTCTGATGTGCTCCCTTTCGCGGTTTACTGTCGATGAGAGTGATTCCCTGGGTCTCAGCAGATTGCAGGTCGGATTCAAGGTCGTCAGTATTCAGGGCAATATGGTGAATCCCTTCTCCTTTCTTTTCAATGAATTTAGCGATAGTACTGTCTTCCATGGTGGCTTCCAGTAATTCGATCCTTACATCTCCCACCGGAATGAAGGCAACCCGCACATTCTGTGATTCTACAATTTCAGTACCTTCCACTTCCAGACCCAGTTTCCTATACATCTCAATAGCAGAATTCAGGTCTTTGACGGCAATACCGATATGACTGATTTTTCTGATCATAATTTAAACCTTCAGATATTCATCAGCCAATTTGAACCCGATCCGCATTGCTTTGTTATTCAGATCCAGATAGGCTGATTTGATGGAGTTTTTCAAGGCCTCTTTGAGTGATGTTTCACTTACAACCTGAGTTTTCCTCACCAGAAACGAGAGTGCGGCAATATTGGCGGGCAGTGGGGTTCCCAGTTTTTCGGAAATGATATTGGTAAAAGGTATTTCGTAAATCGTCGAATCCAGCAATGTAATATTGTTGATAAAACTGCTGTCGGCTATCAGGATGCCGGTATCTTTGAGATTCTCGGAATACTTATCACAGGCTTCCTGGGTCAGACAGAGCAGGATATCGAACCGGGTAGCTTCAGGGAAGTAGAAATCTCCATTACTGATGATAACATCCGCCCGGGAAGCTCCTCCTCTTGATTCAGGACCATAGCTCTGGGTCTGGGTAACCCGATATTTGTCCCGTACGGCTGCCCGAGCCAGAATAATACCGGCTGTTATCAATCCCTGGCCTCCGCTGCCGCTGAGCCTGATCTCCTTTTTAAACTCATTGCTTGTCATTCCTGAACTCCTTGTTTTTCCTGCAGTGAATAAATCAAGTTCTGATACTGTTCCGTATATTCGGGAGATTCAATCTGGCGAAAAATACCCCGCCGGTATTTATTTTTTTTCTCTTCTTCTATAAGTTTTTCATAGGCAGCAATAGGAACTGCATTCTCCTTCATCTGCTTCATCATCTCCACTGCATCCCCTTTATGGTTAAGACGGCCATAGATAACCGGGCAGGCGCTCATAATCTCGACTAGAGAAAAACCCTTATGTTCAAGAGCTCTTTTAATAAAAGCCTGAGCTTCCAGAGCATGATAAGCAGTGGTTCTGGCAACAAAAGTTGCCCCGGATCCCATGGCCAGTTCGCAGATATCAAAAACCGGATCAATATTGCCGTAAGGCGTGGTTGTGGAACGGTCACCAAGAGCGGTGGTGGGAGAATACTGGCCTCCAGTCATACCATAGATGTTATTATTGATAAGGATAACTGTCAGATCGATATTTCTGCGGGCAGCGTGTATAAAATGGTTACCACCGATAGCAGTAGCATCACCATCACCTGTAACCACAATAACCTTCATTTCCGGTTTGTAGAATTTAATACCGGTGGCATAGGCAATAGCTCTGCCATGAAGTGTATGCAGAGTGTTAAAATCTACATAAACAGGCATCCGGCTGGAACAACCGATACCCGAGACCATGGCTATATTATCCTTGTCGTATTTCAACTCGGCAATTGCTCTGATAACAGCTCCCAGTACAATACCATTACTGCAGCCTGGACACCAGACATGGGGAAATTTTTTCTTGTGCCGCAGATAATGATGAATGGTTTTTTGAGATATACTACTCATCTTTCTTTACCTCCTTCACAGCACTGATGATCTCTCCAGGAGTAATCAATTCCCCGTTGCATTTGCGGATTTCAATAATTTTCCGGGTTTTGAGGCTGGCATAATTCCAGACGCTTCCCATTACCCGTTTGATCTCCAGTGAAAGCTGGCCCTGATTCATCTCGGGCACAATAATTGTTTTCTTGTTGATCAGATGCTGGCGAATGGCATCATCCGGGAAGGGCCAGATCGTAAGCGGCCGCAATAAGCCAACTCTCTTTCCAGACCTGCGCAGCTGCCTGACGGCCGATTTAGCTGCCCGGGCTGTGATTCCGGCAGCAAAGATAGCAGTAGTAGCGTCTTCCATCATAAAACTTTCTATTTGTACCAGATCATTAATGTGGTGCCTGACCTTATTGCGCAGGCGGTTCATCATCACGCTTACTTCATCCGGCCGGCTGGTGGGAAATCCATAAGGATCGTGAGCCAATCCAGTTACATGAAAACGATAACCTTCACCGTAACTGGCCAGAGGTGAGCGATATTTAGGATTGTTTTCATAGTGCCGGTACCATTCAGGAGGGACATTAGGTTTAATTCGACTGATCATTTTAACTTCTTTAATGTCTGGCAGAGTAACAGCTTCCCGCATGTGAGCCAGCACCTCATCAGAGAGCAAGACCACACAGGTTCTGTATTTTTCCGCCAGGTTAAAGGCTCTGATGGTCAATTCATAACTTTCGAGCACTGAGTCTGGATAAAGCACAATAGCCGGGGCATCCCCATGACTTCCCCATCGCGACTGCATAAGATCTCCCTGGGAGGGACTGGTGGGCAGACCGGTGCTTGGTCCTCCCCGCATCACATTGACCACCACGCAGGGAGTTTCGATCATTTTGGCATAGCCTATTCCTTCCATCATCAGAGAAAATCCGGGACCACTGGTGGCAGTCATAGCCTTAGCTCCGGTAAGAGAAGCGCCGACAATGGCTGCTATGCTGGCTATTTCATCTTCCATCTGAATGAACTTTCCGCCCCTTCTGGGTAATTGATGGGCAAGGATCTCGGCTATTTCTGTGGAGGGTGTGATCGGATATCCCGCAAAGAAATCCAGACCGGCATCCAGGGCTCCCCGGGCAATTGCTTCATTGCCCTGCATCAGAACCGGGACTATTTCATTTTTATTACTTTCTTTGGATTCAGAGCGCCTTACTTTCGGCATTTTCCCTCCTCTATCTTTTTGCCCCGGTTATGGCAAAATTAGGACACAGCCGGTCACAGGTTTCGCAATGTATACATTTTTCAGGATATTTTACATAGGGTGAACCATCAGGTTTTCTAGCCAATACGCCTGTGGGACAGAAGGCAACGCATATTCCGCAGTTTACACACCAGTCATAGTATATGTATACTGGAGTTTTCTTATAGTCTCCTTCCGTTTTGATCACCGAATCTTCGACCTGCATTTTGACCGAAGAATACTCGGATTTAATGATCGTTCCTTTTTTACTCTTCTCAACTTTACCAGTCATAATCAATCTCCTGATAGGCTGAAGCGCTAATAGCAATTCCCGATAATGGTTAAATTCAGCAAGCTCTGAATTATTTTATAACAGGTTAATTTTATATTCAATCTCTGAATAAAATAACATTGTTTTACCGGGATCTCAGATTTCTTTTAATTCCAGGATCCTGTCCCGGATTTCAGCAGCCTTCTCGAAATCAAGTTCAGCAGCAGCTTCTCTCATTTCCTTTTCCAGAATCCGGATAACCTTATCTTTTGAATCCAGATTCAGATACTCCATAAACTCCGTTTTATCTGCCTTCAGCCCCTTTTCAGCGGGCTTTTTGTAACCTTCGGCCACACTTGTAGACGCCAATATGTCGTCAATATTTTTTTTAATGCCTTCCGGAGTGATGTTATGCTCCTGATTGAATTGAATTTGCTTCATTCGGCGACGGTTGGTTTCATTCATGGTATGCAGCATGGCTTCGGTTATCTGGTCGGCATAGAAAATCACTGTTCCGTCAATATTCCGGGCAGCTCTTCCTGCTGTTTGAATCAATGAACGGGCAGATCTCAGAAATCCGGTTTTATCTGCATCAAGAATGGCAACCAGGGATACTTCCGGTAAGTCCAGGCCTTCCCGCAGTAAATTAATCCCCACCAGAACGTCAAATTCACCCAGGCGCAAATCTCTAATAATCTTGGCTCTTCCGATAACGTCGATCTCACTGTGGAGATAACGCGCCCGGATGCCGGCCCGGGTCAGATATTCACTCAGATTTTCTGCCATCCGCTTGGTCAATGTAGTCACCAGGATTTTCTGCTCTTTCTGAATCCGCTGGTGTATCTGTTCCAGCAGGTCATCCACCTGGGAGGATACCGGTTTTATAATTATCTCGGGATCAATTAAACCTGTGGGACGAATTACCTGTTCCACGAAAACACCGCCGGTTTTCTCCAGCTCATAATCTCCCGGAGTTGCTGAGACAAAGATACTCTGTTTGATCCTGGCCTCGAATTCAGGGAATTGCAAAGGACGGTTATCAAAAGCGGAGGGCAGGCGAAACCCGTATTCCACCAGATTGCGCTTCCTGGTATAATCACCTCCGTACATGGCCCTGATCTGAGGGATAGTGGCATGTGATTCGTCAATGATCAGCAGAAAATCATCCGGAAAGTAATCAAGCAGGCAGAAGGGAGGGTCACCGGGTTTTGCTCCGGTAAGATGACGGGAATAGTTCTCTATTCCGGAGCAGTATCCCAGTTCAGTCAGCATTTCCAGATCATAATTGGTTCTCTGTTCGATTCTCTGGGCTTCAACCAGTTTATTGTTATTGGTAAAGAAATCCACCCTTTCTCTGAGTTCTGTTCTGATACTGCCAAGTGCCCTCTGCAGCAAAGCTTTGGAAGTAATGAAATGATTTGCCGGGTAGATGGGATATTCCGTAACAACTTCCAGAACCCGGTTATCCAGAGGATTGAGTCGGGAGATACGTTCTATTTCATCTCCGAAGAATTCGATCCGGATGGAGTGTTCCAGATAGGCGGGAAAAACATCGACAATATCGCCCTGAACCCGGAAGGTTCCGGCGGCAAAATCAATATCGTTTCTGCCATAATGTATATCAACCAGCTTTTTCAGGAGCTCATTCCTTTCCAGCTGCTCTCCAGTCTTTATGCGAAGATGGGCTTCTCTGTATTCTTCCGGTATTCCCAATCCGTATATACAGGAAACACTTGCCACAATAACAACATCCTGTCTTTCCATCAGACTCATCGTGGCATGCAGACGCAGTTTTTCTATCTGACTGTTGATATCGGCATCTTTCTCAATATAGAGATCTTTACCGGGTATATAGGCCTCCGGTTGGTAGTAATCATAATAACTGATGAAATACTCCACCGCATTGTCCGGAAAAAGTTGCCTGAATTCCCCATACAACTGAGCTGCCAGAGTTTTGTTATGAGAAATAACCAGGGCTGGTCTGTTAAAAGCGGCAATGACATTGGCCATGGTGAAAGTCTTGCCGGAACCGGTTACTCCCAGTAGTGTCTGATATTTCTCTCCAGCCCGGAGATTGGCTACCAGTTCCCGAATAGCCGCCGGTTGGTCACCTTGAGGTTGATAACTTGAAACAAGTTTAAATTTATTCATCGCTTTTCCTTAAAAAAGAACACAGAATTTCAGGCAATGATTTTTTGTTCTCGTCTGCCGTCAGTATCCCGAGTGGTTTGTTTCCATTTTTTCATTGACCTAATAATTGCATCTTCAAATAGTCAGCAAAAATTCGGGGAACGGTTATGATTCACAGGTTCAGGTCATACAGCGAACAGAGATATCTTCCTCATTACCTGTTAATTCTTATTCTGCTGGTATTGACGCTGACAGCTCATTTCGAAATGGCCTTCCTGAAGAAAGTCCCCGCTCAACAGGTGGATTATTCATCGCTTGCCTTTGGTAATTGTTTCTACAACACTTCTACCTTATTAGATCAGGAAAATATCTGGCAGCAGGCAATTTACGCGGGGATGCCCTGGTTCCATGTGCATAAAAGCCTGGAAATGCAATATCTCGGAGCTATCCTGCAGACTGTATCTCGGCTGATTTCACCGGAGATACTGCTGCTTTTTTTCAGTTGCCTCGGCATATACCTGCTCTTAGCTTTTTTTAAGCTGCCGCATCTGCTTTGTTTTACTGGCGCACTGCTCTTTCTTTTTTCTCCCCTTTTACTCTCTTATCTGAACC
>JAFGEH010000223.1 GCA_016931665.1 Candidatus Cloacimonadota bacterium
ATCCCGTCTTCCTGGCCGATTACCCTTCTGCTGAGAGTATCTTCCAGATTTACTAATTTTTCTATTTCTCCCTGCAACAGTTTGGCTACCGGTATACCTGTCCATTTAGCTACAATTTCGGCAATCATCTCCTCATCGATCTGTTCTTTGAGAAGCTGTGCATCCTGCGGAATCTCCTGCAGTCGCTTTCTGAGTTGACCCAGTTCCTGCTGTTTCTGATTCAGACTGCCATATTTCAATTCCGAGACTTTGGCCAGTTCGCCTTTTCTCTCCGCAATTTCAGCCTGGGCTTTAATATTTTCTATTTCTTCATTGATTTCCTGAATACGGTGCAGTAGATTTTTTTCAAATTCCCAGCGCATTCTGAGATCGCTTTGCTTTTCTTTCAATTCTGCCAGTTCAGATTTGATCTTGTCTAATCTTGCCTGTCCCTGTTTACTTGATTCTTTCCGGAGCGAGAGTTTTTCAATTTCCAGCTGGCGCAATTTTCTTTCCACCTCATCCAGCTCCTGGGGTAAAGAATCAATCTCCATCCTCAGGCTGGCACAGGCTTCATCCACCAGGTCAATAGCTTTATCGGGCAGGAAACGGTCAGTCACATATTTCTCTGAAAGAACAGCAGCTGCCACCAGGGCGCTATCCGTGATCTGAACTCCGTGATGAATTTCGTACTTTTCCTTGATACCGCGTAGGATAGAAATGGTATCATTTATATCGGGTTCTTTAACCAATACCGGCTGAAAGCGCCTTTCCAGAGCAGCATCTTTTTCTATATGCTTCCGATATTCGTCCAGAGTGGTGGCTCCCACACAGTGCAGGGTACCACGGGCCAGCGCCGGTTTCAGTAAATTAGAGGCATCAACCGCTCCTTCCGCAGCTCCTGCTCCGACAACTGTGTGGATTTCATCGATAAAAAGAATTATTCTGCCTTCGGATTTCTCGATCTCCTGGATCACTGCCTTCAGTCTTTCCTCGAATTCTCCCCTGAATTTAGCTCCGGCCAGCAACGCTCCCATATCCAATTCCAGAATATCTTTCTGTTTCAGATTCTCCGGTACATCAAGGTCAACTACTCGTCTGGCTAAGCCCTCCACAATGGCAGTCTTGCCTACTCCCGGCTCTCCAATTAATACCGGGTTGTTCTTACGCCGCCTGGAGAGTGTCTGAATTGTCCGGCGGATTTCCTCATCCCTGCCAATAACCGGATCCAGCCTGCCCAGACGGGCCAACTTGGTCAGATTCCGGGTATATTTCTCCAACACCTGATACTTAGCCTCCGGATTCTGATCATCTGCTCTCTGATTTCCCCTTAACTCTTTGATTGCCAGCATGACACTGTCTTGAGTCAAGCCAAACCGACGCAGATAAGTGGAGATTTGACCGGCTTCCACGATCCCCAACAAAATATGTTCTACACTAACATAATCATCCTGCAGATTTGCCGAGAATTTTTCTGCTGCATTCAAAACGTTATTAAGATCCTTGCCAATGCCGGTCTGATAAGTGCCGGTTATCCTGGGAATTTTATTAAGCTCGTCTGTAACAAATTTCTGTAAGCCGCTGATATCAATATCCATTTTCCTAAGCAATGAAATCAGAAAACCAGTTTCATCCCGCAGCAGAGCATCCAATACATGAACCGAATTGATTTCGCCATGCCCTTTATCTTCAGCCAGATCTCTGGCCTTTTGTAGTGCTTCCTGAGATTTTATGGTCAATCTATTCAAATTCATAATTTCCTCCTTTAAATTTGAACCTGATCCCCTTGTAATTATGAATCTACATCAATATTCATTAGAAAATTTATTCCTTTCTGGAGTTTTGTCAATATAAAATTAGCAGTCAATAGAGTAGATTGCTAAAAATTATTTGCCTGCCTTGAATTTTGGTTTATTATATTTAGTGAATTTAAAGTTTCAGGAGGTGAAAAATGAAAATCGTTCCTTATCGTCGAGAAAGAAATCTTATGCCAGCTATGTCGGTTTTCGATAATTTCATGAATCGTATCTTCGAGGATGAAGCCGGTAATGATATCCAGCGGGCTATGGCTCTTGATATCATTGAAGAAGATGATAAATTTATAATTGAAGCTAACCTGCCTGGATTCAAGAAAGACGACATCAGCATTGGAATCGAGGAAAATGAATTGATTATTGAGGCCAAGAAGGAAGAAAAGAACGAAGAGAAGAAAGGTTCATACTGTCGTTGTGAGAGATATCATGGCAACTTCCGACGGGTTTTGAGTTTATCAGATAATATTGACCGTGATAAGATCGATGCTGCTTATGAAGATGGAGTATTGATCATAAAAATTCCGAAAGTTGAACCACAACCGGCTAAAAGGGTCCAGATCAAATAACTCTGATCGAAAAAAGCCGTGGCATTATCCACGGCTTTTTTTTATAAAATTTCCTGTAACTTTTTCCGGGTTTATATATATTAATTATAATACATTAAAAATAAAAATGGAGGTTGTAGTGAAACGTACAATAATAATATTGATAGTAATTATAATGGCATTCGGAAATCTGTTGTGGTCACAATTACCCTTAACTGATGAATTTAAAAGCCCATTTGTGAACATGGTCAAGAATATCAGAGAGTCTGTTGTCAATATCAGGGTTGAATATGAGGTGGAGTTGAGCCAGAGGGGTGGTTTGCCTTTCAATGATGAATTCTTCCGTTTCTTCTTCCCCGATCTTCCCCGTGAAGAAAACCAGCCGCGCACCCGGACTTCTCTGGCGATGGGCAGCGGATTTATATTCGACCGCCAGGGTAGCGAAATTTACATCATCACCAATAATCATGTTGCAGAGAATGGTAGTAAGGGAGAAATAACTGTAACTTTGGCGGATAAAGCTCAATATAAAGCTGAGATTGTCGGCCTGGATGCAGATACAGACTTGGCGATCATTAAAGTTAGGGTAGCGGATGATGAGGATATTACCATTGCCCCTCTGGGCGATTCTGACGAAATTGAGATCGGTGACTGGGCCATTGCCATCGGTAATCCTTTCGGGCAGCTGGGATTAGAAAGAACAGTAACGGTGGGTGTAATCTCTGCTACGGGCAGGGCTAATCTGCAATTCGGCGATAATTCACCGCTTTATCAGGATTTTATTCAAACCGATGCCGCCATTAATCCCGGAAATAGCGGTGGTCCGCTGCTCAATATCCGGGGTGAGGTAATTGGAGTAAATTCTGCCATCACCAGTACCAGCGGCGGCAATCTGGGTATCGGATTTGCTATTCCGATCAACATCGCCAGAAAGGTCTCTGAAGATCTTATCAATAAGGGCCGGGTCGTACGCGCTTACATTGGTATCCTGCCTCAGGATATTGATTATGATTTAAGAAAGAGCTTGAAATTGAAACAGGTAGCTGGTGTTCTGGTTGCTCAGGTCGAAAAGGATACCCCAGCTGAGGCTGCCGGTCTGGAGAAAGGTGATGTGATTATCAGATTTAATGATATAGAAATCCCCAATGTAGCCAAATTCAGGCTGGCCGTTGCCAACAGCAGGATTGGCGAGGAAATTCCACTGACTATTATTCGTAATGGAAAAGATAAGATACTCAAAGTCAAGCTGGTGGAACGCCCTCTAACGGCCGAAGTCGAACAGGAGATCAAGGCGCCTGTAAGCGTGGATCTACTGGGAATGCAGGTAGCAGGGTTAGACAGCGATTTTGCCCGGCAAAGAGAAATAGATGAAAAGGAAGGAGTTATCATAACATCTGTTACCTCTGATTCTCCGGCGGCAAGATCGGGATTAAGACCGGGAGATATAATCCTGGAAATCAATCAGAGTGTGGTCAAAGATGTAAAGGATTTTGAGAGAATCATCAATAATTTAGAGGAAGATATTGTGCTGTTCTATGTAAAAACTACCCGTGGAAACTACCAGTTTACAACGATTAATTTGGGGTGATCGCAGAGTCCATACTGGCGGCAGGATAATCTCTTGCCGCATTTTTTTTAGAAATCCGGTGACAGGCTCAGATAAAAGCTGGGTTTGCTTATCTGAATCAGGTTTGTATGCCAGGCCACATCGAACTTAAGAACGAAATAAGTGAGATTTATCCGTGGCCCAAATCCGAAACCCATTACCAAATCCTTGAATCTGTCCTTATGCATGGGTTGGAAATCGTTAGTATCGTTCCAGACAGCACCGACATCAGCAAAGATACTTCCCCTGATGCTGTAGAACCATAATGGAAGAGGAAAAGCCATCTTGAGATTATCAATAAAGGGGAACCTTAATTCCGAGCTTAGTACTGCTTTGTTTTTACCTTTCAGCTTATCGTCGTTAAATCCTCTGATTCCGTTGAAATAATCCAGATAAAAACGCGAATTAGTATCTCCCATAATAGTTCCCCCGAACAGCCTGAGAGCATAGGAGAATCTCTTTTCGAAAAAGAAATATTTCC
>JAFGEH010000037.1 GCA_016931665.1 Candidatus Cloacimonadota bacterium
ATAACCGTGGCAATGGCAGCTCCCTTCACCCCCATTTTCAGCACGAAGATGAAGATGGGATCCAGAATTATATTCATGCCAGCAGAAACCAGCATTGTCCCCATGGCGATCTTTGCTCGGCCCTCCGCGCGGATGATGCTGTTACTGGAGATCAGGAACAGAAAGAAAGCAGTTCCCAGCAGGATAATGCTCATGTAGTCACGGGAATAGGGCAGTATCTCAGCCGTAGCACCGAAAATCTTCAGCAGAGGATCCATCAACAGTATCCCGGCTCCGGCGATAACGATCCCCAGCAGCAGAACCAGGGAATAGATGTTACCCAGAGCCTGATTGGCCTGTCGAAAATCATTGGCGCCTATACTGCGTGAAATGAGGGAGGCCCCTCCGATCCCCACCAGCTGACCTGTGGCCAGCACCAGCATCTGAAAAGGGAAAACAATGGCTATTCCAGCTATGCCCAGCGTACCGACACTTCTGCCTACAAAGATGGTGTCTACCAGATTATACATAGCCATGGCAAACATACCGATGGTGGCGGGCAATGATAAACGGATCAGCAGGCGGCCGATATTACTGTCGGCCAGCACATGGTTACTCCGGCTGTCTGTAAAATTCTGTGATGGCTTCACAACGATCTAGACCCGAAGGTATTGAACATGACAGAATCACAACAATAATTCTGAATTCAGATAGAGAAAGCAGTTTCCGATTCCCATCAGGCAATAATATTCAGTGTATCCACGAGTTGTTTCAGCAGGTCGGGCCTGGTTTGCAGGTCGGAGGACATCAGATATTCCTGACGTTGCTGGAATCTGTTTTTTAATAATTCCAGGTATTTTCCGGCATTTATCCTGAGAGCTGGGTCGTATTTGTCATAATATCCGGGGATCAGCTTTTCCACGGAATCACGGGTTGGCAGCAGTGCTCCCGGCAGCAGTTCCCAGGGCTGCCATTCCAGAGCATCGGTCAGAATGGCGGTTTGCAGAGTGAGTGAATCCTGGAGTTTAATATCTTCCAGATCTGTATCGGAAGATTTCCAATAAGCCGAGGAATTGAAAGTGTAACAATCAGCCCCACTATCCAGAACATTCTTGAAAGCATCCACGTCTTTATATAATTCATAAACCCGGAAAGGATTGGCGAAAGGTTCAAAGACGAGTTTCAGAAGGTCTTCTTCCTTCACATTTTCAGCACGGTTGCGTTGCGTGACCAGGGAAGCGCCCATGGCTACAGCCAGATAGTTATCCCGATATTTGAGCAGAGGTGGCAGGGAAGAATCCTTCATCAGCCAGGCCAGAGCGCGCGGGAAGCTGCAGCGGTTCACCCAGGTACCCAGCAGGTCACGGTCGAGGATAGCCCGGCCATTGGCCTGCCTTACATCCAGCCCGAGGGGTAGTATCCTGCCCTCAACCTCGATCAGGGCGTGATTCATGAGTGAGATGCAATAGGGCCAGTCTGGATGATTCAGGTCGCGACTGTCGGTTTTATCGAAGAGTGATGGTTCCCAGACCCGGCAGATTTTATGCTCGGTATCGATCTGAAAAGCATCGTCATGTAGGATAACTTTACTGAAACCCCGGGGCAGGGTACCCCCGTTATCGGCAGAATTGGTATGTGATGATTTTCCGGTTCCAGAAAGGCCGTAGAAAGCGATAGATCTTTTACCAAGGTGTCGGCAAACCGGATCCTCGCAATCGGAGAAATCTATTTCCTTGATACCGCCGTGGCAGGCAGCCATTCCCAGCCGCATACCGGATGTCCAGGCCAGAGTAAGGGTACCTTTTTTCCTCTCTCCGAAATATCTCATGCCCAGGTTGAAGATAACGTTATGTTTTTCATCGACCAGTGCCAGCTGGGGCTGGCCGATATTGGTATAATAAGGGTCGTTGCAGGACCATTCGTTGAATCCTACAATGATGATATCCTGAATTGGCAGCACTTTGCTCTGCCGGTATTCATCTTGCAGGAGATCATAGGGGGCGAAGTTCACCAGCCAGTTGAAGACGTTGGCTGCATCGGAAGCGGTGGTGATAAAGGTAGCTTTCAGCATCAGATCAGGATCCAATCCTACTACGGCCTCGGCTTTGATCAGGTCGTGCTTTTCCATCTGATAAACAGCTTCCCGCAGATCGCCTTCGATTTTCCTTTTCTCCAGTGGGGGGATACGATTATAAAATTTCCTGGCGGTGGCTGTACGGCCGATAACCTTACCGTGGCAATCGTTGAAGACCCGGGCACCTTCCGGCAGACCCAGCCTGGCGGCCTGTTTGGGGTAGATGAGTAAATCGGTTACAGCCACACCCGGCTGCCGGCAGGCCAGTTCATAAGCTTCCGCCACCGATATTTTTCTCACGCGGGGATTCAGCATCAGTGTTTCCGCTATCGATCTTACCTGAGAAATTTCTTTCAGATTGCTATAATATTTATAACTGGATTGGCTGGCCATGAATTACTCCCTGATTATTTTATTCTCAAGTCAAAACAGCTGCGATAAACAAAAAAAAAGCAGCATAACGCTGCTTTAGTAATATATTCTGATTCGGGATCAGTTCCTCTCCGGGTAAACACTTACGAATTTCTTGCCGGCTGTTTTGGTCTCAAATTTTACAAAACCATTGATCAGACTGAACAGGGTATGGTCCCTGCCGATGCCAACGTTGTTACCCACGTGAATCCTGGTTCCTCTCTGCCGTACTATTATACATCCGGCATTAACCTGCTGTCCGCCGAATCTTTTGACTCCCAGATACTGGGGATTGCTATCCCGGCCATTTCTACTGCTGCCAACACCTTTCTTATGTGCCATGTTGCCTCCGGATCCTAATTAACAATATCTTTGATCATAATTTCTGTGAAGTCCTGACGATGACCCTGCTTCTTGGCATAGCCTTTACGTCTCTTTTTCTTGAAGATGATTATCTTCTTATCTTTCCCGTGTGATACGATCTCGGCTTTGACCAGTGCATTCTTGACCAGCGGATTCCCAATGAGGGTTTTCTCGTCGCTGCTTATCATCAAAACGTGATCAAGCTCCAGCTGAGTTCCGATCTCCTCGTCAGCCAGGAAAGGGACTTTCACAACTTTATCTTTTTCCACTTTAAACTGCACACCTTTGAATTCTACAACTGCGTACATCATATCTCCTTATCAGACTACACTGTTATCGTGTAGAACGTTTAAAAAATTTTCAGGCCTTTTTCTTGTCAAGAATTATATTGTTCAGTCAGTTCCTTATTGGTTTTAAGGGAAAATACACGAAATTCATGCTGATTCAAAGCGGGATCAACGATTATTTCCAGTTTATTGGAAATTTCTTCCAATACTTCCGGATGATTATCAAAATACTGTTTAACATTCTTATGAACATGGATTTTGAGGGGATCATTACGTATAAAGAAATGCGCTCTCTGCAGCCAGCGCGAGATCTTCACAGCCACTGAATCACGCGAGAGCAGGCGGCCGGTACCGTTACAGAGCGGACACTGTTCAGAATAGGTTAATAACAGGCTGGGCCGGGTTCTTCTCCGCGAGATCTCCACCAGACCGAGAGGGCTGAAAGGCACAACCCTGTTCTTGGCCCGATCTCTTTTCAGAGTATTCTTCAGCGCTGCGAAAACTTCTTCCCGATCTTCTTCATTGGTCATATCGATGAAATCAACCACCATGATGCCGCTGAGGTCTCTCAGCCTGATCTGCCTGGCCACTTCATAAGCGGCTTCCAGGTTGGTGGTTTTAATGGTCTGATCATAGCTTCTTTTACCGGTGAAACTGCCGGTATTCACATCGATAGCCACCAGTGCTTCCGTCTGCTGAATGGTGATATTGCCACCACTGGCCAGGCCTATTCTGGATTTGAAGATATTCTCCATTTCTTTCTCGATACCATAAGCGTCAAAGATGGGCGAGTCTTCCTGGTAAAGCTCGATCCTTTCCAGCCTTTCGGGCGATACATCCTTGAGGTGGGAGATCAGTTTTTTGCGTAATATCTTATCATCCAGCACCAGACGGTTGACATTGGCGTGGAACAGGTCACGGATCAGGGTGTAGGAAAGGTCATTCTCATCGAAGAGGCAAACCGGAGCCTTAC
>JAFGEH010000038.1 GCA_016931665.1 Candidatus Cloacimonadota bacterium
AAAGCTGCCAATACCAATCCGGTGAAGGCATTGAAATATGAATAGCACACTGCTGATCCTCCTCCTCGAACCTCTCGGCCAGCTGACGGATAAGTCCCGGCAGGTACAGGGAGAATCAGTTAGAAAATCAGAATGGATAATGACCGACCCTGATCTCCTGGCCTGTACATTAGGAAAGAAATAAACAAGATGCTGAAAAATTTCCTGGTAATTGCTTATCGTAATATGGTCCGCCACAAGGTGATAACTTTCATCAATCTGTCAGGCCTGATTCTGGGCATCACAGCCTTTCTTTTGATCATTATCTGGGTTGGCTATGAAATGAGTTTCGACAGTTTCAATCAGAATAAAGACCGTATCCAGCGTTTGGGTGTTGACCTGGAAGCCGGCAGCCACATGGTTTATCCAATGTCCATGCCGGAAGCAGCACCAAATCTGGTGGCAGAGTATCCGGAAATCATCAGGGCTGCCAGGCTGGAATCTCCGGGTCAGGCTACTCTGAAAATCGGTAATGAATTGTTTCTGGAAACCGGGATCTGTCATGGAGATAATGCAATTTTCGAGATATTCTCTTTTCCATTCCTGGCAGGAAATCCGCAATCTGCACTTACCGAACCCTTCACAGCTGTCATCTCTCAGAGCATTCAAGAAAAATACTTTCCCGGGGGAAATCCTCTGGATGAGGTTATCTGGATAAGGGGGAACGGGCCTTACCGAATTACCGGAGTTTTCGCAGATATTCCGCACAATGCTCATTTTCGTTTTCAGGTGATGGGTTCTTTCTCCACACTTTATAAAGAAAATCCCCGGGCGATGGAAAACTGGTTTCATATCCAGTTCTACACCTATCTGCTGCTGTCGGAAAAGGCAAACTGGAAAAATCTGGAAGCCAAATTACCTGAATTTGTGGAAACACATCTGGGTGAGGGTTTACGATCTTCTGGTGGGAAATTGACCTTTTTCCTGCAACCGCTCACAGATATTCACCTGCGCTCCCATCTGTCGGGTGATATTGCTCCCCAATCCGATCAGAAGTCTCTTTTCCTCTTTATTGGGATTGCATTTTTTGTCCTGCTCCTTGCCTGCATCAATTTCATCAATCTGGCTACGGCCAATTCCGGTGTGCGCGCCAAAGAGATCGGTATCCGTAAGATTGCCGGCTCTGAGCGTCTGCAGATAGTCTTTCAATTCCTGGTGGAGTCATTTATTCTCTGCTTTCTTGCTGTTCTCGTCTCTGTTTCCCTGTTGGAAATTATCCGTCCGAATTTTAACGAATTTTTTGGGACTTATGTAGATTTCAATTATCTGCAACCCCTGCAGATTTCATTGATCATATTGATTTTTCCAGTGTTGATAGGAATTCTGGCTGGTATCTATCCAGCTATCTTTCTTTCGGGATTAAAGCCGGTGCTGATCTTGAAATCCACCCTGGTCAGAGTTGGTAGAAAAACGCATCTGCGCAGCATCCTGGTGGTTTTTCAATTTACTGTTTCCATTATTCTCATCATTTCCACTCTCACCATTTTCCACCAGATCAATTTCATGAAATTCAGCGATCCGGGTTTCAGGAAGGACAGCATGATTGTTGTGCCGGGAGTGCGGCAGATAACGGGGCAGAAGTCACTGAATGTGCTCAGGAAGGCGATGCGGGAAATGCCGGAAATCGAAGCTGTGGGTTTTTCATCATTATTCCCGGGACGCGGAATTCAGAAGGCTTTATTGTACCCGGAAGGTTTTGCTACGGATCAGCCGCAGATGGGAGAAAAGCTGTTCATCGATGCCGGCTTTATACCCACTATGGCCATAGAAATAGTGCAGGGAAGGAATTTCTCGGCAGACATTCCCACCGATCCTTCTACAAGTGCTATCATCAACCAGACAGCGGCTGAACAGTTTGGCTGGTCTGAACCATTGGGGAAAGCTTTTATCGTCCACTCTCCCGATGGCAGTTCATCCCGAATGCAGGTGATTGGGGTTGTGAAGGATTTTCATTCCACTACACTGCATAGCAGAATCGAGCCACTCATCATTTATAATAATGAATCCAATACGAATTTCATGGTCCTGAAAATCAGCAGCAGCAATATCGAAAAGACTCTGACCCTCTTGAAAGATAAAATCAGGAAGTTGGCACCCGAACAAATGCCAACCTATTTTTTTCTGGATGAGACTCTTAACAGAATGTACCGCAGAGATATCCAGACCGGCAAGCTGGCTCTCTATTTCAGCATTCTGGCCATTGTGCTGGCTTGTTTGGGACTGTTTGGACTAACCTCCTTTCTGGTGCAGAAGCGCACCAAAGAAATCGGTATCCGCCAGGTTCACGGCTCTAGCGTTGCCGGAATTATTATTCTGCTCAGCAGGGAATTCTGCAATCTTGTTATTATTTCGATCGCTATTGCCTGGCCACTATCATATCTGATCATGGATCGCTGGCTGCAGAATTTTGCCTATCCGGTCAGAATAGATATCCGGATATTTACACTATCGGGATTGATATCATTAACGATCGCCCTGGTCGTAATCAGTTTCCGCACCATTAGCGCGGCCAGGGCCAATCCCGTAAAGGCGTTGAAGTATGAATGATATTTTCACAACATTCTCCATAAGAAAAATGGAAGTAACAATTTCGAATTATTTTAGGTGAAACAAGCCAATGGAAAAATCCAAACCGACATTATTTCAATTATCATTTCTGCTCAGCCTGATTCTATTATCATCCTGTGTTGCTAAGGATGATAAGGCTATCCTGGGCAGGTGGGAAGCTACTGTGAAGCAGCCGGACAGGGAAGATACTTATATCTTCTCGATCGAGTGCGATATATGGGGAAGTTTATTCGGGAATATCACCACCTATATGGATGGAAATTTACTTCCTTCCACTCGGATCAGCAAAATAGATTTTGATTTTCCCTATTTTTCTATGAAGATCGAAAATCTCACGGTTCCAGTGAAATATACCGGCGAAATGAGTGCCGATAAAACAAGGCTGATCGGCGAATTTATTTATGTGAATCCGCATATCGAATCGGCAAAACTGACTTTAATAAAGTCAGGAACTGATCAGAAAAAAGTCGAGGAATATTCTTACAGCATCCCGGTTTGTGAGGAATTCCCCTGCAAAAATGTGTCTGAAGCTGGATTAGATAAAAACCTGCTGGAAGATATGATCAATTCCCTTCGCCACCAGAAATACGGCATGATTAATTCCGTCTTGATATACAAAGATAATACCCTGGTTCTGGAAGAATACTTGGGTGGATTCAGCAGAAATAAGCTTCATCAAATGCAGTCAGTTACGAAAAGCATCACTTCTCTCCTGATCGGTATCGCTATCGATAAAGGTTTGATCGGTAGTATCGATGATAACATCACGGCCTACATTGCGGAAACAGAGTGGTCGACAGGCTGGGAAAAAGTTACAATCAGGCACCTTCTCACCATGACATCGGGAGTAAATTGGGAAAACTCAAAAACAGATGCCGATTTAGGCACAGCAGAAATTCTGGGAAAACCGATAATTTATGAACCAGGAAGCAGATTTGAATATAATGCTGCCATGCAGCTTCTGGCTGAAATTCTGGTAAATGCCAGTGGAAAATCTGTGGCAGATTTTGCCAAAGAGAACCTGTTTCTTCCCCTTGGCATCATAAATTACAAGTGGGGGAAAAGTGCTGATAATAATTATCATCTTTGCACCGGTGCCCTGCAGTTAACTTCTCTCGATTTACTTAAAATCGGAATTCTGGTTAAGCAAAAAGGACGGTGGAACAATATTCAAATTATCTCGGAACACTGGATCGAAGAAGCCACTTCCATTCAGGTTAAAATCCCCCGAAACAGAGATCAACATTATGGCTATCTCTGGTGGCAGGGAAAGGTTAAGCTGAGATCAGGCAGGATTGATTCGATTTTCGCTCATGGAATGGGCAGCCAGTTCATATTTATCATTCCCGACAGAGATATGATAATCATTACCACGGGTAATAATTTCTATAATCATAAACATTTAGCTCCTTTTAAAATATTGAGAAAATATATATAAAACACTGATTGAACAGATATCCGCAACTGCCCGGGCAGTTTTCAGATTGCTTATTCCATGCTAATAGCAGAATACACATAAAAGGGTAGTAGGAATGAACAAATAAAGAGAAAACAATTGCTTTGACGGAATTTTTCATGAGTTTGTGGCAGGTTGTTGCTATCATTTTGATAAGCTAAATACCAAAATCTGCCATATCTGATAAATTTGAACCTTCTCCTAGATTCATTATCTTATAGCATAATAGTCAGTTAGCATTCTGGCACGGCGATTGCATTTATAGAAATAAAAATTTAGTGAAAGGAAAAACCTATGTTCAGACATTATCTGCTGATAGTCTGGCGCAATATTGTCCACCAGAAAACCTATGCTTTTTTGAACATTGCCGGTCTGGCGATCGGCATGGCCTGTTTCATAGTCATCATGTTATGGGTGCAGCATGAGTTAAGCTATGACAAGCATAATGTGAATTATAAAAATCTCTATCGGGTTGGCATTGACATCAAGATTGGGGCTATGGAGGGGATGGGCTCATCAACTTCCGGCTCTCTGGCTCAGCCGCTGGTGGATGATTACCCGGAAGTTCTGGCAGCAGCACGGGTTTACCAGGGAATAAATAAGTGTGTAAGTTATATCGAAGGTGATAAACATTATACGGAAGGCAAAGTGTATTATGCTGATTCTACCATCTTTGAGCTGTTCACAATTCCTGTCTTGAAAGGAAATCCTTCTGAAAAACTCAACCGGCCTCGTACAATGTTTTTAACTGAATCAACAGCTTTGAAATATTTCGGAGATGAAGAACCGATCGGTAAATTCCTGGACTTCGATGGCTGGTGGCAATATGAAGTCGTTGGAATTATTGCCGATCCTCCCGAAACTTCGCATTGGCAATACGATTTTCTGGCTTGTGGTTACGATGTCAGCAATATGACCGATCCGGAATGGCTGAGCGATAATCTGATCACCTATATCCTGTTGGCCGAGGGTACTGATTGGAGAGAATTTGAAGCAAAACTGGTGGATTTTGCTGAACGCTATCTGGGACCGATCGTGGAAAGAGAAATCGGCATGAGCCTGCAGGAATGGGGCACGACCGGTAATCGCTATAACTATTATCTTGATCCGGTACGGAATATCTATCTCAACTCGCGTTCCGATTACAGTCGCGGTCCCCAGGGCAGCATGATTTATGTAATCGTCTTTATTATGATTGCCTTTTTCATTTTACTGATCGCCGGCATCAATTTCATGAACCTGACCACAGCCCGGGCAGCAACCCGTGCGAAAGAAATCGGGTTGCGTAAAGTTGTGGGTTCTTTCCGCCGGCAGATCATCCAGCAGCTGCTTCTGGAATCAATCCTCTACAGCCTGATTTCCCTAATCCTGGCTACTATTATCGTCGAACTGGCTTTGCCTTTCTTTTCCAGTCTCACTCAGACAACTTTAACCCTTAAACTGAACCATCTTCTAGTATTGAGCTCTTTAATACTACTGGCCATATCAGTAGGATTACTGGCAGGATTATATTCTGCCATGGTTATATCTTCCTTCCAGATAAGCACAGTCCTGAAAGGCAGTGTTTTTGGCGGAAGGCAGAAATCCTGGCTGCGGAACGGCTTAGTATTGCTGCAATTTTCCATTTCAATATTTATCATTATCTGCACACTCGTTATCTACAATCAACTAAAATACATCAGTAATAAAAAGCTGGGTTTCGAAAAAGATCAGGTATTGGTGATCGAACGCATCTATGGATTAAAAGATAAAATGGTAACCTACCAGGAAGAAGTGAGTAAATTTCCTGAGGTCATTGCTGCTTCTATTACCAGTAATATTCCCGGAACGGGAACCAATGGCAGTGTTTTTCAAAAGGAAGGGGATTCAGCCAAAGAAATGATACATTTCCGCCAGCTTTCCGGGGATTATGATTATTTGAAGGCAATGGGGATTAAATTGCAACAGGGCCGTTTTTTCTCGCCAGAATTCCGTGGTGATTCCCTGGGATGCGTTATCAATGAAACGGCTGT
>JAFGEH010000039.1 GCA_016931665.1 Candidatus Cloacimonadota bacterium
ATACCTGCATCAGTTGTGGCAAATGCCAGGAAGTATGTCCCATTGATGCCATTAAGTGTGCCAATAATCACGATTAAGATTTATAATTCTGAAGTGTGGCCAGATTTCGCTCTGGCCATTTTTTTTATCAGTGGAATCCCACCCAGTAATAAGCCAAGAACAGCCAACAATAAATAGACTGATATCCTGGAAAGAGCCGAAATTATTATTCCTATGCCGAATTCGTAACCACTCATGCTGCTGAGTATGCCGGACATCACTTCTGTCAGCCCCAGGTTACCCGGTAACAGAATCACTAAAAAACTCAACTTCAGCAAAATCGAGAAAACCGTCAGGATAACAAGATCAGGACTCAGATCAAGACTTCGAAAACAAAGATACATCACAGTTAAATAGATTAGGAAATTCACTATTCCCAGCAGAAGCATCTTTGCCAGAAATTTGCGATCTTTGATTGAATACCCGAACTGGTGGTACAAATCCACAAGTCTGCTCAAAAACTTTCTCCTGTGTTTTTTTTTTGTATCAAGAACAAATCCCAGGACAGGGAACAGCAGTAACGCGAAAATAATGATGATTAAAAGAAAGTATATCTTATACTCTGCAATCCGATAATCAGAATTGACTATCGTCATGGCAACCAGCAGTAATATCAATGATAAAAATAAATTAAACCAGACAAAAAAGGAAAAGCTAAGAAGATATTTTTCATAAGGAAAGCCATATTCTTTCTTTAGTTTTAAAGCCCGGTACAAATTGCCACCCTGCGGAAGAAATTGATTCAGGAACCTGGCAATAAGGAATACTCGAAACCAGTTTGGGAAATCAATGCCCGATAGTCCGAATTTCCTTTTTATAATAAGAAGCTGCCAGGCAGAAAAAAATAAATATGAAAATTGTGCCAGCAGCAGAAGAAGTAAATCTAAAAAGGCTACTCCCCTTACAACCCTGAACTCATCAGTATGTTTAAAGATATAAATTGTAATATAGGATAACAAAGCTATCAGAAGCAGGATTTGCAGCAGTTTCCTGCGGTGACTGATAAAATCCAAAGGTCTTGGGAATAGTTTCATTGCCTGTGCCTATTCCATAAGGGAGAATCTCTCTTTTACTAAACCCCAGGTCTGCCAGAAATATTGGTTCATCATGCTGAAGATAACTCCCGGCAAATAATGAGACAGACCAACGCCCATAATAATCCGCCAGGAACTTTTTAACCTAATCATCAATTCCTGATCAATATGGCAGCCTGTTCTTAATAACTGAGTAATCGATCTTCCTCTTCTGATGTTCAGGGAGATGAAATTCAGGAATCCTTTCCGGGGTTCATGCCAGACGGTTGCTTCAGAACAATAGGCAGCAGAAATTTTATTTCTCCTAACCAGATTGCTCAGATATACATCTTCGCATCCATAAACCAGGGTTTCCGGGAGGGAGATATTCTGAAACAATCGCTTGCGGATAGCCATATTGCCACCGCATAAATGAACCGGCCTGTTGTTTTTATCCAGTGGCCAGATTGTTAAATACCCCGCTGCACCTCCGCCGGGGAATCCCAGCAGACTTACACAATCGTTCAGATACCCGTTCCCCAGCTCGATCCTGTACCCGGCAGTGGTGACATCGGCATTACCGGAGACAATGGGTTGAGTAAGATTTTGTAGCCAATGATCATCAAGAGGCAGTTCATCATCGTCTATGAAAACAATAATGTCTCCGGAAGCTTTTCCAACACCCCAGTTCCGATAAAAGGCATAACCTCTGGCTGGTTTCTGAGGAAATACCTTAATCCGAGGATCATTGATTCTATAAGTCTCAAGGTCATTCTGTGAAACAAGCACAACCTCATATACATTCTCTATTACCTGATTTTTCAACTTTTCCAGTAAAGGATATAAATTGGGCCGGCCAATAGTTGGAATAACAATGGAGATCTCAATTCTATCCATTAATAGCAAGACTACTGATTACGGTTATTCTGCATGTCAAACCACATACCGAACACAAAGAACTGGATAAAGAGTATTACGGCGAACATCCAGCTCAGGAAATTCACCTTGGGAATATGTGAGAATTTGATCCAGATATACAATAACCTTACCAGCAGAGGAATGCTGACTAACCAGAGGAGTATCCCCACATAATAGAATATCACCAGCGGGTGAAAATCACGGATAATATATTTTTCCTTCATCCTGTAGAAGAACAGACGGCAGAGAAGAAGGGATATACAGAACACAGCCTTGAAAATATTAAGGTTCGAACTCTCTCCAACATTATAGACCGGTTCCTGTTCGATACCCATTACTCTGGCATCCTGAACATTGAGTTTAACCAGCAAATCATTAGGGTAACCATATCTGGGATACACCTTATCCAGATCCAGCTTCTTCAGCATATCAACCCTGATCGCAGAAAAACCGCTCTGTGAATCAGTGATATGCCAGTATCCAGATGCTATCTTAGTGAGAAAGGACAGGATTGAATTACCAAAATATCGGAGCTTAGGGATGACTCGGTAGGCATTGCCGGAGGCCAGGCGATTTGCCTTTGTGTAATCTGCCCGACCATTAACAAGAGGATCCAGCATCAGGGGCAGATTATCCGGATTCATCTGGCCATCTCCATCCATAACAATAACTATATCAGCTGAGTTCCGAATAGCCCATTTATAACCAGTTATTACGGCAGCTCCGGTTCCCAGGTTCCGGTTATGCTGGATAAGATGCACCCGCTTATCAAAGCAGAGATATTCCTTTACGATGCGATTTGTCTCATCGGTACTATGATCATCGATGACTATTACCTGATCGATATATTCCGGAATGCCATTTAAAACTTTAATAATCTGTCTCTCTTCATTAAAACAGGGAACAACGATAGTGATTATCTTAGACTTATACATTATTCATCCTGTTCGGTATCCCACCATTTAATCACTTTGTATATCAGGCATCGATTAATTCTTTTATCACCTATTCTGTGAATCAGCTTGAATTTATCCGGATTATCCTTAACCATGGGATATACGTTATTGTATGTTGAACTGTTAAAAATATCAATTACCAGATAATCTGCATCGTAGCTCTCGATTTTCTGCAA
>JAFGEH010000040.1 GCA_016931665.1 Candidatus Cloacimonadota bacterium
AAAAACTACATTGAAAATCTAAACAATGAGGTTATCGGTAAACTGGAATGGGAAAATAAACCCAAGATCGAGGATAATACCCTGATTCTGGACAGAAACGTTTATTTCAATAAATTATATACTTTTGCCCATACCTCGGATGATCCGACTACCCGGGCAGTCAAGGGGCCATTTCATGGAGACTTCGATAAGTTCCTGCTGAATCTGGATACCAGAATAAACGACAAGCGTCTGAAATTCCTCTTCAATCCCACCGATCAGAACCGGCCCTATTCGTCTCAGGACTTTCATAAGATCATGAAACAGTTTCTGGGGTATAATAACTATTCCAACATCACTATTGTCGATCTCAGTGGCATCCCCTTCGAAATTCTTACCATTACGGTCAGCCTGATCTCGAGACTGGTCTTTGATTTCTGTTTTCATCTTTCCAAGCTGCAGCATTACCGTGAACTTCTCAACGATATCCCTGTCCTCCTGGTTTGTGAAGAAGCGCATAATTACGCTCCAAGGAGTGATGACGATCGTTACAAGGCCTCCAAGAAATCACTTGAGAAACTGATCAAGGAAGGCCGAAAATACGGCCTGAGCCTGATGGTGATCAGCCAAAGGCCTTCCGAAGTATCGGAAACCATCTTTGCTCAGTGTAACAATTTCATTGCCCTCAGGCTGACCAATATCAACGATCAGGACTACATCCGGAATCTGATGTCTGATATTTCCAGTAATATCGCTGATTCCCTCCCCAATCTTGCCCCCGGAGAATTCATGATCACCGGAGATGCCGTGATCATGCCCTGCGTAGCCCGGGTAGATAAACCTTTTCCGGAACCTCAGTCCCAGAGCGTAAAGTTCTTTGAAGAGTGGAACAAGGAATGGCGCGAAGTGGATTTCGAAAATGTCATCAGACGCTGGCGTAAAGAGCAGGTCAATCTGAATAAGGATGATCAGGGAGGAATCTGATGAACAGATCACTGATATTGATCCTGGTTTTTATGGTGTTATCCGCTTTGGTTGCAGCTGAGGCAATCCAGCTGCTAGACTTCGGCGAACTGGTTTCTGCCCTCACACTGGGAGAGGAAGTCAGGGTGGTGGCTCATTACGGTGAATGTCAGCTGATCAGCGGTAACGATATTAAGGAACGTGCTCCTGATGCTGTGGGGGGTATGGTGATAGATGTCTTTGAATATTTTGCCCCGCAGAGTATAGGCAATCAGGAAGCCTTTCTGGTGTTCTCCCACAGCAGCCTGATCAATTATGGCGGATTCATTTATAATTACGTCAAATTCAAGGTTTCTGAAGATAATCAGGTTAAGATCACTGCTCAGTATGCGAATGCCCGGGATTTTAACCTGGAAATGGATGAAAATTTCTTTTCCGAGATCAACAACGGACAAAATCAGGGTGCAATCTATTTCTACAAATAGAAATAAGCAGCCACAGATAAAAGAATATTAGAAAGTTGTAACGTCTACGAAATTGAAGTCATCAATCAGCAGGGTTGGAATCCGGGCATAATATTCCTGTTGAATTGCTGGCCCCAGCGCCAGGATGCGTTCCGTAGCAGTATGAAGGATCTCGTTCCACCGGAAATTATAAACAGAATGTTTCACTTCTCCCTTTTCAAAATAAAGTACCCCGTCCCTGGTCAGGCCAGTCCATTCTCCCGTTTTGCGGTCAACCGGGCGTATATACCACAGGTTATTAACAATTACCCCGTGATCGACCATTTGCATCATCTCTGATTCACTGGTTTCACCCCCGTCCAGTATTATATTATAGGGGTTCATGGCTGGAATCTGGAGTTTTTTGCCATAATAACGGTCGGTGGTCATGTTCCTGATGACACCCCGCTCAATCCAGTCGATGTTGCTGCCGGGAATTCCTTCCGGACTGAACTTGCCGGCGATCAGGTCGGGATCATCCAGCCGTGACCTGAATGAAAAATTCTCCCCGAAGAATTTTTTCCCGATTTGACCGGTGAAGGGAGTCACTCCTTCATCAGCATTTCGACGATCAAAGGTCCAGATCAGATAGAACATCCACTGCAGAACCGCAGCCGGGCGAAGGATCACCGGAATCCTGCCTGGTTTAAGTTCAACAGGCTTTTTCAGGGAATCAAATTGTGAGTTGAGCAGGTCTATCTGTCTGTTCATATCAAATTTTGCATGATCCAGCACCGAATTGGAGACCTTTGTTTCGACATCATCCTTCTTCATGGTCATCGAGTGCGAAAAAGATGTTGTTTTATCATAACCTTCAAATCCGTTCTTCGTCATGAAATAGGAAGTATTAATATTTCTTTCGGAGATACCGGAGACTATGGCCTTCCTGATCCTGGCATTCTCCACACATTTCTGAATGTTATCTACCATTGTTTCAATGGTCAGTTCCGCTGTATTGGTTGAGAAATTGTCGACTTCCGGAAGTTCACAGGCAGGTTCTGAAGGTACAAATTCCGGATCCGGCTGATTAAGTTTGGCCAGGGATTCTGCTGTTTTAACAAGATTAAGTAAAGAATCTTGATCCAGGCGGTTAACGGAGGCGGTACCCGTCCTGGCAGCAAAAGCAACGGAAAGGCTCACGCTCTGTTTCTGACCTGAGATATGCTGAGTGATTCCGTTCTGGGCAAACCTGGTGTAATGCTGGTCGGAATTATTCACACTAAAGGTATAATCATCAGCTGAGCAATTGCTTTGGATAAATTTCACCGCGTTCCTGATATTCTGAATTTCTTTCATTGTGAACCTCCCACTCTGATTTGACGGAAACGGGCGGTTGCGCCTCCATGCGTCATTCTCCCCCTTTGTCCGGGTTGACCCTTACCGCAATTAGTGACCCCGAAAGTCTGGAAGAATCGCTCATCGCAGATAGCATCAACGCTGTTCCAGAATTCAGGGTTATTCGATTTATAAATGATTTTCTTCAACGGGCGGACTTTTTTACCATTTTTAATCTCCCAGAACATATCACCACCGAACTGGAAATTGACCCGATGCTGATCAATGGAAAATGAACCCTGATCTTGGATGTATATCCCATCTCTGGTATCTGCGATCAATTCCTGGGGTGACAATCTTTCTTTACCCGGTTCCAGATAGAGATTAGGTATCCGGTTGATGGGGAAATCATAATAATTCGTTGCCCGGTTACATCCCCGGCTCATGGTCAGTCCAATAACCGGAGCAGTAGCTCTGGTGCTGCCATATTCATTCAGGATACCCTCTTTGACAATTAACCATTTCTGGTTGGGGACTCCGTCGTCATCATAACCAGCTGTGGCCAGACCACCGGGAAGAGTGTTGTCGCCGAAAAAGTTAACCAGAGGAGAACCGTACCGGAATTTTTTCAGTTTTTCAGGTGTGGCAAAAGAAATCCCGGCAAAATCGGCTTCCCAACCCAGAACCCTGTCCAGTTCAGTAGGATGTCCAACGGATTCATGCATGGTAAGGCTTAAATGGATCGGATCAAGAATAAGATCCCGCCTTTCTTCGGTAGCCAGTGATCCGGCTCTAACTTTCATGATTGCTTCCTCAGCCACCTTCTCCGCCTTTTCCGCCAGGTTCAGGCTCCGGATCCACTCCCAGCCGGTAGCTTTACCGCCGGGCCGGAAACTGCGCGATTGACTGTCCCCTTCTGCGGCGGCAATTGCGGAAAACATCGGTTCAATATAGACTGTGTTGATTCTAATCCTGGCATCAAGAGTTGACGCAAAATACTTCTCATCTTTCTGACATTCCAGAGTGAAGACAGCCTGGATGATATCCTGAAAATTCAGAAGAGCTTGATTGATCTCCAGCATCAGTTCAACTTTTTCGGCAAGGGAAACAGAGAAGGGATCCTCAATCAGGGGAGTGGAATAAGTATCAATATATCCCCTTTCCTGAGCCAGTGTCAATCCCTTGCCATATTTTATCCGGGAAGATTGCCGGGATATTGCCAGGGCTTTTTTAACGGTTCTTTCTACTTCGTCTCGGGAAAAAGCATTGCTGTGCGCAAATCCCCAGGCTCCATCCTTGAATACGCGAATCCCATATCCGTGTGTTTCCCGGAGTGAAGTATTTTTCAGACTGAGATTACGCAGAAAGATTGATTCAGTTCTGCTATTTTGTATGCGGATATCTGCATAATCCGCTCCCAGGGAACGGGCAGAGTCCATGGCCTGATCAAGTAATTCCATAGATCCTCCTTTCGTGAAAATCAACATTGGTAATCATTTATTTATTCTCATAACAAAATTAATAGAGTTCCAGTTTCAACAGCCTGCCATCCAGATCACCGTTCTTCAGCGGTATCTTCATACTGGGTTTCAAACCCAGGCTACCAATCAGTTTTCGATTGCCGCAGAATATGTAAGCTGTGGAACCCTGGCATTTTCTTTTCAGGAAATCACCCAGGTCTTTATAGAGAAGAGCTGCCGCTGCTTCATCTTCCAGCCTGATTCCGTAAGGTGGATTTGTGACAATTACTGCATTTTTAATTCCCGGATGCAGGCGGAAGTCCTGCTTTTCCAGTTTGACTCTGTTGCCGCCCGGCAGGGAGTCCAGGTTGGTCCGGGCAGCCCTTACTGCCCTGAAATCGATATCTGAACCATAAATCAGGTTCTCGGGCAGATCCCGTTTCAATCTTGCCGCTTCCTGCCGGATACCCGTCCAGATATCACGGTTAAAATCAGGCAGAAACTCGAATCCGAAAGTTTCTTTCTTGTCTGCTGCCGGGATACGGCAATAATCCAGCAGAGCTTCTGCCAGGAGAGTTCCGCTGCCGGCCATCGGATCCAGAAGAGGAACTTCTCCCTTCCAGCCGGATATCCTGATGACTGCTGCAGCCAGAGTTTCCTGCATGGGGGCGGCCACAGTTTCCAGCCGGTATCCTCTTCTGTGCAGGGAACCGCCGGAAGTATCCAGATTGATTCTGGCCTTGTTAGCTTCAATATACAGGTTCAGCCAGAGATCAGGATTTTCCCGGTCAATATCTGGCCGTGTCCCTGTTGTTTCACGGAAGTAATCCACTACAGCGTCCTTGAGCACCTGGGCAGCATACTGGGAATGGGTTATTTTACTGTTAGCCACGGTGGCGAAAATAGCCAGGCTGTTTTCCGGTTTTAAGAATTTATCCCATTCAATTTTCCGGGCTACCGTATACAGATATTTTGTACTGTGACAATCAAAAGTGATCAAGGGAGCCAGTATTCTATTGAGCAGCCGGGACCAGAGATTGATCCGGTAAATATGTGCTAGATCTGTGCGGAACCAGATTCCGCGGTAGGCCTTCTGGATCTCTTTAACTCCAAATTCCTTTAACTCGGCAGCCCCCAGGTCTTCCATCTCTCCGGCAACCTGGGCAAAAAACCTGCCGGTATTCTGATATTCAAAAGCATTTTTCATATTCTATTCCTGTATTATAATGACCGGGCGCACAACTCCAGCCCTGATCTGGGTATGGCCGTTCAGATAACACCACTTGCCGTTATGGGCTTGCAGTATCTGCTGGTATTGGCCGTTCATGGTAAAATTGCCGAAACCCTCTGTCAGTATTATCGGAAAGGGGATATCTTCATTTCCCGTGAGTGCTACTCCGATTTCAGTACCGATAAATTCCACCAGCTGGCGGTTATTCAGTGAAGAGGCAATAACTCCTCCGGCTTTCTTCTGTTGGGCTCGTTTCAGAAAGTCCAGATCAACTGTACCGTTCACAACCAGGATCTTACCAGCAGCATCGATATCTTTGAGGGTAGCTGTTTCGATATAACTTAACTCACCCCAGCTGATGGAGCCAAAACCAATCCTACCTTGAATTTGGGTGCCTTCATACTCAACAAGAGCAGAAATACCCTGATTTACCAATTTGATTATTCCAGATACCCCGGTCTTCATTTCGAAGGGCTGTTTATCGTATTTGATGGTTACCAGGCCTGTTACAGTATTTATTTCCCGGATTGTACCCGTACCGGGCGCGCTCACAACCCGGGGATGTTTACCGTCAAATAGCCTGCTGGCCAGGGGTTCACCGGCATAAACGAAATCGCCTGTAATCTTCTTCATATATCGGGGCAGTAATCTGGGCTCGATATTCAGTCGTTTGGCCACATCCACTTTTACCGGCCTGGTTGAATAGTCCTGAATTTCCCGTAAAATGATAGTGCCTGATTCTATATTGATTTTTTCTATCCTGCCCCGGACCGGTGATTCGTAGAAGAAATGCTGGAACTGGATCTCATCGAGCAATCGCCGGCTGCCCACTTCAACGATATGCTGGCCATATTTTACTTCTTCACCTTCCCTGATCAGCAGGGAAGAGGGCAGATTTTCAGGTGTCAGTTTCAGATAGGTTTTGTCGAAGAGGGTAAGAACATAAATTCTGGGAGGATCATAGATATTCCTGCCGATGACGGTTTCAGGAGAAACTGTTTCACCTGCTTCCACCAGAATCTCGCCCGGATAGGGCAGTTTTATCTCCAGCAGTTGTTTCCCGATGCGGACCAGCCTATCCGGCAGCAGGATGCGGAAAGTATCCTCTACGGAGGGAATTGCTTCTTCGGTATCAAACAGGTTCAGGACTTGCTGCTCGCTGCTGAAATCGGGGGAGATCCGGGCATCGACGAGGATGGGAAGATCCGTGTGGAATTCATATTGCTGGTGTTCAGAATTCAGATAAAAACCCTTTTTGAGGTCGATTTTAATCTTTCTCTCATCCTTTTTCCCATTATTAAGATAAATAAAATCACCCGTCATGATCCGAATATCTTCCTGTTGCCCATTACTTGACATCTGAATATCCATTACAGGCTGATCGGGCTTCCAGCGGTTGGAAACAGGTCTGAGAATCATACCGAGTTTTTCGTAGCATGATTCCATTAACAGCCGGGAAGCCAGTGTTTCCTGAACTGAACTCAGTTTACCCAGATGAGGTGATATAAAGTGCCGGTCACGCCAGATCTCGGTGATGCCTTCCGGTTCCAGCCCGTCCAGGACCATCACCAGAGCCTGCTTGGGATCTGCGGCATGGGAAATTGCTCCACCGGCTCCGATCATCAGATTGATATCGTACATGTGAAACTCTTTCTTATCAAGTTCCTGCTCGAAATAGAAAGCCTGGGTTATCTTTTCCAGGTCCTGCCGGTTTTTGGCCAGTTTATCCAGGAACCCCAACTCACGTTTTTTAAAATTCATCTCCAGATGCTGTTTCCGGGAAAGGCGCAGAGCTTCGCGCACTATGGCCTGTTCAATGATTATCTGATAAGAAGATTCTGGTACAAAGGTTGGATACAGCATCTTATTGGCAATGTAATCGCGGATATAATCTTCAGGCAGGGAAGCAGGCAGCCATCTGCTGATCATTTCATAACCGGCATCCTTAAAAACGTTGGCAATACTGTAACTCATGCCGTAATTAGCACTCACTGTACGGAAATAACTGCCCAGGATATTGGAAAATATATCTGTGGTAGCTCCCCCGATATCAACACTCATGATGTTCTGGTTAATTTTCTCACTCAGCAGCTGCAGGGCTTTAATCACTCCCAGCGGGGTAGGAATGATGTCGTCAGCCACCAGGCCTTTCAGGTAATTGTAACCGGGAGCCTGCTCCATCACATTATCCATAAAGAGCTTGTGGATTTTCTCCCGTGCCGGTGTGAGATTCTCCTCCGTCATGCTGGGCCGGAGATTAGGTACCAGATAAAGGTCAAAGCGTTCCTGGAATAAACCGCTAATATAGGGCTGAGCTGAGGTATTGCCGGCGAATATCAGCGGGATATGACGCTTTTCTCCGAATTTGGGACTGGGATCTGCCAGTTGCAGGATTTCTCCCATTCTCAGCAGGGAAGAAACAGCCCCGCTATCAATGCCCCCACACATCAGAATGATATCAGGATGAAGCAGGTGCATGACCTGCATCTGCTCCAGGGAAGACCTTTTATCATCTATGGCCAGGGTATCCAGAATAACACCTCCTGCCCCGAAAGCCGCCCTTTCTCCGCTGCCGGCTGAATCAAAAAGAGTCAAACCTATTACCAGTATCTGGAGACCACCCCCGGCACTGCTGGTGGTCAGATAAACTGTATCAGGCTGAAGCTGCAGTAGGGATTTGTTTTCAT